>CALGIK010000066.1 GCA_937915515.1 uncultured Clostridia bacterium | reverse complement strand
GTAAAATTAGGGAAAAAAGCGAGATAGCACAAGAAAACTCAGTTTGTGAACTAATGACATCTGAGTTTTCTTGTGCTATCTCGCTTTTTTCCCTAATTTTACGTTCTATCCACTCTTGCTTAGACACTAAAAACTGTTTTACGGTATTATTTGACATATCAATAGGCGCCGTGACAGAAATATTATTGGCGTCTATTACCCTTATTGTTAAGTTTTTAACATTTTTGCGACTGACAATGACTTTCATAAGTATACAATACCACTCTTTAACAAACTTCGCACGTAAATAATTGCCGATTTTTGATATTTTAACAGATTTAAGCTATTATGTCAAAAATAGTATTATACATATTGACATAATTTAATGTTGCTGTTATACTGCATTTAGTAGGTATTATTATGGATTTTGATTTTTTAAAAGGTAATATAGAAATAATTATATTGAATTCTCTTTTAAGCGAAAACAGATACGGTTATGAGATAGCACAGGAGATTAAGGAAAAAACAAAAAACCAATACGAAATAAAGCAGCCCACTCTTTACGCTTATTTAAAGCGTTTAGAAGGTCGAGAGCTTATTACATCATATTGGGGAGGCGGCGACAGCAACGGCGGACGGCGACGTTATTATAAACTTACAGAAATCGGCAAAAAAACCTGCATTGATTATTTGTCGGAATGGAACTATCAGCGAAATGTTATGGATAATATCACAAGCACAAACAAAGATTTAGAATTGAAAATTTTAACACAAGCTCAAACAACACCTCTTTTTGGCAATAAAATTAAGAAAGTCCGTAGTCGCAAAGAGTTATCAGCAGATGAACTTACAAAAATAAACGGTATGATACAAGAGATTAAAGAAAAAGAAGATAACCAACAGTTAGTTAACAAGGTTGATGCAACGCAAAGATTTATTCTTAGCGAGAAAGAAAATAAATCCGAATTATCAGAAAAAAGAACAGAAAAATCAAATGATAATAATGAAATTAAATTATGCCAAACTGATAAGACAGTTTTTGCCGACACAGACAAACAAGGCGCAAGCAACTTACAATATGTGTCAAAAAGCGTTTTTATGGCGCAAAATATCTCATCTGCTGTCCCTGTCGGTAAAAGTGACACTTTAATAAAAAAACAAGAAAGCCAAGCCGAAAAACAGTATAAACAAATTCTCGAAAATATCTTGAGCGGACAGCTTGATAATATTAAAAACGTAAAAAGTGAGCCGCAACAAAAGGAAGAAGAAATACCTCAACAAAAACAGGTCCAGTTTACAAATACTCCTCTACCTCTATCAGAAATCGCCGAAAAGCTAAACGCAGAAGGTGTTTCAATAAAAGTATATTCGCCTAAAAATACATATAAACCCACACCTATGGTGTTTATAAACAAATTAAATTGTTTGGCATCATGGGCAATTGCAGTTTTACTCGGGATAGAATGTTTATTTATGTATCTGGTATTTAAAAACTATGCCGATGTCAATCTGAGTCCTTTTGTTATAATTGTTACCCTTCTTTTATTAGCGCCAATATTTTTAACCGTAAACAATTTTCATAATCCGACAAAAAAAGTTAAATCTAAGTTCAATTTTAGGTTTAACTTTGTTAACGCATGGATATTTTTTGCGATGGCATTTATTATTGACTTAATAGTGTATTTTTTGATAATCGGCGCAGGCAACATTACGGAATTTTGTATGTATCTAATTTTGCCTTCGGTGCTATGCTTAAACGCTCCCCTGTCTGTCTATATTTATCATCTGATAAACAAAACTATGCTAAATAAATAATTGGTTATACGTTTTGCACAGAATAATCATAATTTTAAATGATTTTTAAAAAAGATAAAAACATTTTAACCGCTATAAAACAATAAACAATTATTGTAATCGAAAAATAATTATTGCTTTTGATTTTCTTTAATTAATTTTAAATATTCTTCTATTGCGCCTGTTGCAAGCTTATCGCAACGATTGTTTTTTTCGTTGTCGGCATGCCCCTTTACACGAACAAAATTAACCTTATGTTTTTTGACTTCAAACAGCAATGCTTTCCATAAATCGGAATTTTTAACGTCAGCTTTAGCGGCAGTCTTCCAATTATTTTCTTGCCAATTATCTATCCAATTTTTCAAAAATGCATCCGAAACATATGCAGAGTCAGTTGTGACGGTAACCTCGCAAGTTTGTTTAAGTGCTCGTAAACCCATAATTACAGCAAACAGCTCCATACGGTTGTTTGTCGTCTGCTTATCGTAACCGTAAATTTCCTTTTCGACACCGTTATAACAAAGTATTGCTGCCCAACCGCCTACTCCTGGATTGCCCGAACATGCGCCGTCAGTAAATATATCAACCTTTTTCATACCCTATCATACTACCTTTAATAAATCAATTAAGCTTAGGAAAATTTTTTCTTGTCTTATTATAACGTTTTGAACGTAAATAATCAAGTAAAGATGTAACTTATAATGAATTGCATTTTTGACATAAAACAAGGCGACTTAGCGCCGCCTTGTTTAACTTATCGTTTATTTATCTATATCTTCGATAAACTTTGCCAAAGTATCTTGAGCGTTGCCTAAATACTTATAGACTCCGCTTTCTCTTGTGTACAGCGGATTTTCCACCCCTGCATAACCCGGTTTTAAGTCATAGTTAAAGATAAAGATATTTTTGCATTCGTCAACGGAAAGTACAGGCATACCGTAAATAGGCGTCCCTTCCGCTTCCCTTGCGGCTGGATTTAAAACGTCGTTTGCGCCCACAACAATTGCGGCATCGGCGTTTTTAAACTCTGGATTAATGTCGTCCATTTCGAATAAGTCTTCGTATTCTACGTTGGCTTCGCAAAGCAATACGTTCATGTGTCCCGGCATACGACCTGCAACAGGATGAACAGCGTACTTTACTTTGGTGCCGTTAACTGTCAATTTGTCCGCAAGTTTTTTGACCAAATGCTGAGCTTGCGCTATAGCCATGCCATAACCGGGTACAATTATGACTTCCTTTGCGGTTTTAAGCAT
>CALGIK010000065.1 GCA_937915515.1 uncultured Clostridia bacterium | reverse complement strand
TTTAACCAAGTGCCTTCGTCAACAAACCAGCCTGCAAATGTATAATCTGTTTTTGCGGGAGTGTTAGGTAAAGTAAGACTTTCCTTACCTGCTGTTTGTACTGTAGCAATTACCACTCCGTCTACATAAAAGCTTATGGTCTTGAGTTGCGCCCACTTAGCGTAAACGTTAAAGTCTGCCTCTAATGCCGTTGCTGCAAAATAGTCTGCGTCAAAGGCTTCTGTCCAAACACCGTCATCCACAAACCAACCTTCAAACACATATCCTTCTTTTGTCGGAGTAGGTAAAGTAATACTTTCGTTGCCTGCTGATTTTATTGTTTGTATTATTCCGCCGTCGACATAGAAATTTATTTGGTAATTCTGCGCCCATTTTGCGTAAACGTTTAAGTTGGCTTCTAATGCCGTAGAGACAAAATAATCGGCAGTAAAGGCATTTAACCAAGTGCCTTCGTCAAGGTACCAGCCTTTAAAAGTAAATCCTTCTTTTGTCGGATTTTCGGGCAGAGTGATTGTTTCGTTACCGGCTGTTTCTATTGTGTGATAAGCCTCGCTTTCGCTTTCGGTGTAAAACAGTATCGAGAAAATTGTAGAATTTTCGGTAAATTTAGCGTAAACGTTAAAGCTTCCTTCTAATGCCGTTGTGGCAAAATAATCTGCCGTAAAGGGTACTGCCCACACGTCAAAGTCTACAAACCATCCGTCAAAGGTAAAGTCTTCTTTTGTCGGATTGTCGGGTAGAGTGATTGTTTCGTTGCCTGCTGATTTTATTGTGTATACTGTTTCGCCGTCGACAATAAAGTTGATGTTAAACTTTATTACCCATACCGTAGGTACTCCTTCAACATATTGCCAGTAATTACCTGTTGTTTCCGGCATAGTTAACGAATAATAATAACGTGTTGCGTTAATTAAAGGTACGTTAAGGTCACCGACAGTAATTGCCGTCCAGCTTGTAGCATCACCCTTATAATAAACATTTGCTAAGGCAGTACAACCGTTAAAAGCGTTATTATTAATAGCTGTCACGCCGCTGCCTAATACGACGTATGTCATTAAGGAGCAGTTTTCGACAGCATTTACATTTATGGTGGTTACGCTGTCGGGTATGATCATGCCTGTTATCTTTTTGCAGGCGTAAAAAGCTCTGCTAGCTAATGAATTCACACTGTCGGGTATGACAACATTGCCTTCTTTACCCGCTGGGCAAAGGATTAGCTCGGTGACTGCATCATTATACAAAATACCGTCAACTGAAGTATATGTTGTATTGTTAACATCTACTGTTATCGTTGCTAAGGCAGTGCTTGAAACAAACGCTTTGTTGTGAATACTAATTAAACTTGCCGGCAAGGCTATCGAGGTTAATACAGTGCAACTTGCAAAAGCCGAATCGTCGATTGTTTCTACGCTGTTGCCTAATGTGACGCTGTTAAGCGAACTGCAAAAAATGAATGCGCTGTTACCAATAGTTTTAACACTGTCTGGAATGATTATTGTTGCAATTGAACAACCTTGAAAAGCACTTCTGCTTATAGTTGTGACTCCATTGCCTATTGTTATATTAGCAAGCTTAGAACATCCTGAAAAAGCTTCTTCGCCGATAACTGTCACGCTGTTAGGTATTGTTATATGAGTAATAGTTTTTTTGCTTATAAACGCTTTTAAACCTATACCTGTAACGCTTTTGTCCATATATATGCTTGGTATTTTAACTTGCGTTGCCGTGCCGGTATAACCCGTTACATAATATGTATCGTCCCCTTGAAGGGTAAAGGCTAAGCCTTCGGTATAACTTTCGACCCATTTGGCGTAAACGTTTAAGTCTTCTGTCGGTCTTGTAGACAGAAAATAATCTGCGGTAAAGGCATTTAACCAAGTGCCTTCGTCAACAAACCAGCCTGCAAATGTATAATCTGTTTTTGTGGGAGTGTTAGGTAAAATAACACTTTCCTTACCTGCTGTTTGCACTGTTGCGTAAAGTATCCCGTCTACGTAAAAGCTTATAGCCTTTATTGCCGCCCACTTAGCGTAAACGTTTAGGTCACTTGATAATGTTTGACCTAATAAATAATCCGCAGTAAAAGGTACTGTCCAAACGTTTTCGTCAACAAACCAGCCGTCAAAGGTATAATCCGGTTTTGTCGGATTTTCGGGCAGAGTAATAAGTTCATTACCTACTGTTTCTATCGTATGATATAAACTGCCATCGACCATAAACAGAACATTTTTGGTCTGTATTATTGCCGTCCATTTTGCGTAAACACTAAAGTTTTCACTCAATCCCCTTTCGGCAAAATAATCCGCCGTAAAGGGTACTGTCCATACGCCGTTGTCAATGAACCAGCCGTCAAAGGTAAACCCTTCTTTTGTTGGATTGTCGGGCAGAGTGATTGTTTCGTTGCCTGAGCTTTTGATTGTATGTATTGTATTGCCGTCGGAAATAAAGTTAATATTATATTTGATTATCCATACAACAGGCTCACCTTCAACGTAGTACCAATAATTGCCTGCTTGCGTCGGTTCGGTCTCAGAATAGTAATAAATAGTTGAGGTAGTCAATCCCGGATTGTTTTTGCCTTTTGTAATAGCTGACCATCCTGATGCTGTACCGTTGTAATAAATTGTTGATAAATTTGTGCCTTCAAATGCACTTTCTTCAATAATGCTTACTTTTTTGCCAATAATAACGGTTGTTAAATTGGTGCAGCTATAAAACGCATATGCGCGAATATATCTTACGGTATCGGATACTTTAAGCGTTGTTAAAGCGTAAAGACCTTTAAATTGCATATTATCGATTTCTGTAATGCCGCTGCCAAATTTCATGCTATTGATTTTTGTGCAAGTGTCAAATGCCATCATATCAATCTCTGTCACGCTGTCGGGGATAACAACAGCTCCTGTTTTGCCTGCCGGACATACTATAAGCATAGCTATTGCTTTGTCGTATAATATACCGTCTATCGAACAGTAGACTGTATTGTCATTGTCCACAATAATTGTTGTCAGCGCATCGCATTCGGCGAATGCGTTTTTGCCAATAAAGGTGATACCGGCAGAAATATGTATAATTTCTATAGTTGTTTTTTGACTAAAAGCGTTGGCGGCTATAGCCACAACCGGCTTTGTCATATAAACGGAAGGAATATAAATTTCCGTTTCGGAACCTTGATATCCTGTGACGGTGTATACCATATTTACGGCGTCATAAGAGAAGGTCAAGCCTTGCTGAACTTTTTCAGTCCATTTTGCGTAAACCCTTAATATTGTTTCAAGAGGAATTTCGGCAAAATAATCTGCGGTAAATTCTTCCTCCCAGACGCCTTCGTCAAGATACCATCCGCCAAAGTCATAACCTGCTTTTGTCGGGGCAGTTGGCAAAGTGATTGTTTCGTTGCCCGAAGTTTCCACAGTATCATAAACAATACCGTTTACAATAAACTTGACAGAAGTAATAAGCGTCCAGGCGCGAGGTATTCCGTCAACATAATGCCAGAAATTACCTTGTTCTGTTGGTTCAGTTTCACTGTAATAATACACGTCGGCGTTTACAAAGTTGTAATTGTTTTCAGCTACAATAATATCGCTAAAGCTGCTTTCGTTTCCTTCATAGTAAATTATCGTTAAGCTGTGACAATTATAAAACGCTTTATTGTTAATATTTGTAATGCCTTCCGGCAAAACAATATATGTTAATTTAATGCAGCCTTCAAATACATAAGCATCAAGGATAGTAACACCCCTGCCGATTTTAGCGCTGACTAAACTCTGACAATCTTCAAAAGCGCTGTCGCCTAAATATGTTACGCTGTCGGGTATTACTATTTCCCTTAATTTAAAGCAGTTCCAGAAAGCATAGCCTTCAATAGACTTAAGATTACTGCCGAATGTTATTTGAACTAAATTGTTGCAGCCTACAAAGGCTCCGTAACCGATTGTTTCTAAGCTTTCAGGCAATGCTACGTTTGTGAGTTTAGTACAACTAAAGAATCCTTCTCTTTCTATCGTAATTAAGCCTTCGTTAAAGGTCAGCGAAGACAGATTTGTACAACCGCTGAACGCCGCTAAGCCGATGTTTGTTACACTTGAAGGAATATTAATGGATGTAAGTTGGTTGCACCCGTAAAACGCCCACGAGTATATGTGAGTTGTTCCTTCTTTAATTGTTGTTTCTGTTATATTTGTATTTATGGCTTGAATCAGCCATTTGTCGAGATAAAGAGCGTTGCCGTATTCCGCGTATGTTAAACTGTTGCATTTTGTAAAAGCGTATATGCCGATACTTGTTACGCTGTCGGGAATATTTAAGGTCGTTAAATTTGTGCAATTATTAAAAGCTCTGTTGCCTATGCTAATTAGTCCGTTGTTAAGCGTTACACTGATAAGTCCCGTGCAACCGTAGAACGAATAGTTGCCTATACTTAAAATAGTATCGGATAAGGTTATATTTGTTAAATTTACGCAATCAAGAAAAGCACAGTAATAAATATAACGTGTACCCTCTTTAATTACTAAGGAGCTTATCTGTTTATCAGCGGCTTTTATTAGCCACTTGCCAAGATAATGACAATTTTCGTATTGCTCAAATTGTATATTTGGGCAATCATCAAAAGCATATTGACCGATATAGGTAACACTGTCGGGAATATTTATTGTGGTAAGCGCAGTGCATTTTTCGAAAGCTCTGTCGCCTATTCTTTGGATGTTTTCATTAAGCGTAATACCTGTAATCTTATCGCAGCCATAAAACGTTCTATCGTCAATAACTGTCACGGTGATGGGTATGGTAATTTGATTACTTTTGCCTTTAGGGCAAATTAATATTTTAGTTATATCCTTATTGTAAAGAATACCGTCCACAGAAGTAAAGTAGTTATTGTCAATTGCTACTTCAATATCTCTTAAATATCCGCAATTGTCAAAGGCTTTTGCACCTATACTCATGACCTTTTTGCCTATCGTCACCGCTGCTAATTTTGCGCAGTCTTTAAAAGCTTCGGCACCGATTGACACAACACTGTTGGGAATAATCACTCCCGTCAACTCAGTACAACCCATAAAAGCTGCATCGCCGATAGCTGTTACGTTTTGAGGTATAGAAATATTGGTCAAACTTACGCAATTAATAAATGCTTGTTCGCCTATATAATTTACGTTTTGCGGTATAACAAATCCAGTTAGGTTTCCGCAGTCTCTAAACATATAATTGCTTATAGCCGTTGTGTTTGAAGGTAAAGTCACATTTACAAGCAAAATGCACCCGCTAAACAGTGAGCCGCCTAAGTATGTGACGCTATCAGGTATTGTCGCAGTGACCAAGGAGCGGCAGTTATAAAAAGCGCCAGTGCCTATAGACGTAACAGAGTCGGGTATGTTAATATTTTCCAAGAAAATGCAGGTGAAAAACGCATAATCTTCTATTCTCTTGACCGAAGAAGGAATAGTGAGTGTACCTTGTTTTGTCATGGGGCAAACAATTAAAGTTTCGCCTTTTTTATCAAACAGTATGCCATCTTCTGACTTATAATTAGAATTGTTTTCTGCTACATTGATATCCGCAGTAACGCCGTAAAAAGCAAAATCACCTATATACCTTACACT
>CALGIK010000064.1 GCA_937915515.1 uncultured Clostridia bacterium | reverse complement strand
TTTACTTAACAATTTGACTTAATATAAGCCGCTTGATTTCCTTTTATATTATAACGTTTTTTGTTCTATTTTAAAAAATGCTTGATTTCCTTTTTTAACCTTTCGACAGGCAATCCCATAACACAACTGTAACTGCCGTATATCTTCTTTACAAAACCGCTGTCCTGAATACCGTATGCGCCCGCTTTATCGGAGGCTTTTCCGCTACTTACATATTCATCGATTTGATTATCTAAAAGTCTGTTAAATTTAACGTAACTTTTTACGACAAAAGTTTTCTCGCTCAAATTATTTATTAAACACACCCCGGTATAAACCTTATGAACTCTTCCCGATAAGCATTTAAGTATCTTTTTTGCGTCTAAATTGTCTTTCGGCTTGCCTATTATTTTATTATCCAACACAACTATGGTATCGCTGCCGATAACTAGTCTGTCGCCTGTTGTTTTGTTAAAAACATTAATTGCCTTTTGTTTTGCCAAAAAACAAACATATTTTTTTGGCGATACTAAATTGCATTCCTCTCCTATATCGCTTACTTGTATGCTGAAGTCATCAATAATTTGTTTTAAAAGAAGCGCACGCCGAGGGGATGCCGAAGCTAAAATTACTTTCATATGTTTTTAATTATACCACAATCTGACAAAAAAAGTAAAGACCTTTGTCCTTAAGAGCAAAGGTCTAAAACGTACAATTAATATTTAAATAATTTCAAGATTTTTACGGTAAACCTTTCTAAAGTCCCAAACCACCAATGAAGCCTGCTTCATTTCTAACGAAGCGTCGCCGTTAATTTCCGTCTTCATTATGACGCTGTCTCCCAAAACATCACAGTTAATTTCCGTAATGGCATTGGATTTACTGGTATCAAAAGCCTGCGCAAGACGTAATATTACCGCCAATTTGCTTACGGCAGCCACGTCTTCGTCGCTTATTATGTTGTATTCACGGTATTTTGACCATTCATTCCAGTTGCTTTCCTCTTTATTATAATAGTCGCTAACGTATGCGGCTAATACCAAATCTCTATGTGATATGCCGTACAGATTGCTGTTTAAGATATAATAGGAGGCATGTTTTGGATTATTGTAAAATTTTATCATTCTGCCTGTTTCGCCTAAATATGCCGCAATACGTAAGACTTTGAGATACATACGGGGGAATTTATGCAGTACTCTTAGCTGTTTAAACAATTGAAGCGACAAGTTAAATACCTGATCTGCGTGCGAAACGCTACAGTTCATATGATTTACGCATGTCAACAAACTGTGTCCCAAAACGTCGCCGATTGGTTTTTCGAGAGTGGAAGGTACGGTATAATTAAACAAAATGCCCTCTCTTATTCCTGCGCCGCTGGTCACGATTTTTGTAAAGCCCATATAATCAACAAAAGCTTTGATTGCAGACAAAGCGCTGGGAAAAACATCGGCTCTGACAGTAGAAATACCTTTAATTTTTGCTTTTTTATCATTATCCAATACTTTAAGGGTATCGTAAATAGCGTAAAAATCGCTTACCGCAATGTTATAGTTATGAACCATATCCAACGGATATCTTGTAATCTTACGCACAATACGGGCTAAGTTGCGAAAGCTGCCTCCTACGCCGATTAACTGTGTATCAGGGTCAATATCTTTTAACCACTCAAATTGAGTAACGAGATCTTTAAAGTATTTTTCCATATCGGCGGAACATTCCTCAGGCTTTTTGTCTTTGTTGACAAACATCTCCGTCAGATTGACTGCGCCTATGGGTAAAACGGCAGTATTTAATATGTTGCGGCGGTTGTAATAAACAAACTTGGTGCTCCCTCCGCCTATTTCCATAATGAGACCTTTGGGTATATCCATCGAATTGATTACGCCTTGATAAACAAGCGTTGCTTCTTCCTCTTCGGTTACAACTTTAAACCTTACACCTGTGGCAGAAAACATTTCGTTTAAAAAAGTACGCTGATTGCGTGCGCATCTGACCGCAGCGGTAGCTACGGCGATAATATTGTCCACCTTGTTGACGGCGCACATTTTTTTAAATGTTTTAACCGAACTGATTGCCTGCAAAACACGTGTAGCCTTTAAACTGCCGTCGTGCTCCGTATCACCTAAACGCACAGCTTCACGCATTTCGTCTACGGTGACGAAATAACCGCCCTCTAATATGTCAAAAATAACAAGACGCGCGGTATTGCTCCCTAAATCTAACTCCATTTTTATTTGCTTGACAAGCAAGCTTTATTTTCTTTAGTAAATTGTTGCTTTAATTATCTTTTGTTTTTCTACTTTTATTATAACAACTTTTTAAATAAATGCAATACCCAATTTTTCTGTTTAAGTATACTCTACCGCGCGTTATTCTAACATAAAAAGATTGTCTTGTAAATACTTAAAATAAAATTTCACAAGACAATCAGATTTATGGACAATAATTTACATTTTAAACGATAATTCTTATTTTAATTTCTTAATAACTTTACGGGGACAAATTTTATAACACTCCATACATGCGGTGCATTTAGAATAATCAATTATCGGTACGTTGTTTACCAAATGTATCGCATCATATTTGCAGGTACGCTGACACAGTCCGCAGCTGATACAGCCCGTCTTACAAACATCCATTACTTCTCTGCCTTTACACTGTGAATTGCATGCGACATAAACTTTTGCTCTCCTTGGCACACGTTTTATTAAATGCTTAGGGCATGTGCGAATGCATATTCCGCAGCTCACGCATAGCTCGGGGTCGATTTGAGCGTAGCCGTCACGGCATTCTATTGCTAGGTTAGGACATACGTCAACACAGCTGCCTGCTCCCATACAACCCGCAACACACGCCTTTCTGCCGTTGGCTAAAATCTGCTGACTGATGCAGTTTCCGTATCCTTGATAATCGTATTTGTCGTCGCAATGAATTCCGCCGTTGCAGGATACTATCGCCACAGTTTCATCTCCGCCCGAATACGACATGCCTAAAATGTTGCTGATTTCTATTTTATTTGCTTTTGTCGTCTGTCCGCAGTCATCAATATTTGCTTTGCCTTCTACC
>CALGIK010000063.1 GCA_937915515.1 uncultured Clostridia bacterium | reverse complement strand
AGCTTATCATAAAACGCCAAGACAGCACGACAAAGACGTCAGCTTTACCTAAAGCCGTAGCCGAAAAGAGAAAGCTTAAGCCAAAAATTACGCTTGAAATTGCGGCGCAGACAGTGCCTAAGGTTTTGTTTTCGCTTGTTTTTATCATATCTTCCTTTGCGGTGCTAACTTTTGTTTTGCTTAAAATGCATTTATGTTTAGTAATTAAAACATAAAAGCGGTAATTTTTTTAATTTACGCAATCAACATATTGTACAACAAAAAGGTGAAAAAGCAACTAAAAAACGGCGTTATTTTTGCCGTTTTAATAATAATGTAATCTTAGTTTTTAGCGATAAAAATGAGGTTTATATGTTATTTTTATATTGCATCTCATTTGTAAAATACATTACTCAACAAGTATATTCTTTACTTCCTCAAACAGTAATTGTATTTTTTGATTGGTATAAACTTCCATAGCGTCGTCAAAATAAATACTCTTGTTTAAGACGTTTTCAATCCTCTCCATATTTTTGCCAAACTCTTTTAAATCAAGTTTTTTTGCGCCGCTTATATCCAAAGCTTTTTCGAGCTGGCATTTTAACGTCAAAAGCTTAATCAATCTGTGCTGGTCGCTGCTTTTGTTGCCGTCGCCGTAAATTTCCTCAATATCCTTCTCAACACCATTTAAGGTTGTTTTAAGCGACTCGATATCGCCCTTGCCGCGTCTTGTGTCACGCACAAATTTATAAAAATAACTCAAATACAAATTATTTGTCACTCCGCAGCGCATACTCGCAAATTTAGCGTCATCATTTAACCCTTCCTTAAAACCTTTAGTATCCAAAAGTTTAAGCGCTTTTTGACAGTAAAATAAAGCGTCAATGCTTTTATATGTATAATATGTACTGCCCAAATGCCTATAAGCCCTGACCTTTAAAAACAGGTAATTGTAAAATTGTTTTTTGTCAATCCCCTTTGGCACAGTATCGTCATAATCAGTTCCTATACGGCTCTCGATAATATTAATTGCCGTCAAAATGGCATTAAATCCCTTTTTATTGTCGCCGATAAGAATATACGACCACCCAATCAAATCGAGATAGGCTTTGATTTGCTCCTCCTCATTGTTGGTAAAATATGCGATAAATCTGCCTAATTTTATGCGGTTTTGGTGCTGCTCCACCAAAAGCAGAATGCGGTTCATATCAAAAATTCGGCTTATTATATTGCGGCATATGCGGTAGTTTTTTTCGAGAGTGCTTTCGCTCATAACCTTTGTCATTTTGTTGTAACTGATTAAAGCATTTAAATCGCCGTAATTAGCCGATTTTTTTGCAGTATATTGTTTTATGGCTGCGTCAAGACGATTTTTAAGTTTAAACTCTTTAGAGCAGCCGTAAATCAAACCGATATTGCCTTTGCATTTATGTGCGATAATATTATTTTGTCTTTCAATTTTTTTTTGTCCGTTTAAAAAATCAAATTTTTTCATTTGACGGGCATTGGCATTAGAAAGTCTCACCAGCTTGTTTGTGTATTTTTTTGCGTTGGCTATAATTGCCGCGCTCGACACGCCGCGATTGTTTTTAATGGCTTTAATCAATAAAAATGAGCCGTAACCAAAAAGCAAAACGCCGAACAAAGACAGAATAATAATTTGGGCGACACGTGGAGTTTCGTCCTTAATTGCCACCATCAGTATACCAGCCAGTATAGAACAAATTGATATTATTTCGCTGCTTTTTAACTTATTCATAGTTTTCTCCGAGTATATCAACAAATAGTTTAACGTAAAAATTGTTTTTTTGCAATACTTAAACAAACATTGTTTTTTAAAAAAAAATTGAACAAATTAAAGTTATTAATTGCCGTCCTTATTGCCCTTTCCGTTATTATCGCCGTTGCCCTTCTCTCCGCCGTTTCCGTTATTGCCGTTGTCTCCCTTGTCGTCACCGTTATTTCCATTGTTTTCGCCGCCATTGCCATTTTCGCCATTGTTATTGCCCTTTCCGTTATTATCTTTGTTTTCCTTATCCTTATCGTCGCTGTTGCCGGTATAACCGCAAAGTTTGCGCAAAAAACCTGCGGAAAAACTTTCCAATTGCTCTTTAGTATAGCCTGTATCAAGCGTCAATGCTTCGTTTAAATATTTTTGTTTAGCCGGCGACATATTTTGCTCCGTCTTTTTAGTATTGCCTGCCACGACAATGACAGTGTCAAAACTTACTTTTTGCTCTGCGCCCCTTTTGGCTCTGTCGGCAATTTTTTTTGCATATCCGCTGTTTTTACATACCGTACTGATAATAAGCTCAACGCCGTCATCTAAGCTGCCTTTTTTATTAAGATAATCCACCGCACTTGCGACGGCTTCTTCTACCTTTTTGTTTTTAAGGTTAGGGAAAGTTTTTTGGATATTGTCATCTGCGTTTGCCGCACACGTTTTTGCGCCTGTCAGTGCATTTAATTGACCGTTTTGAATATTGTCAACAATAGCCGCTGCTTTTACCTTGCCCGTATAATCAACGGATAAAACTACTGTATCGGCTGCATCAATATAAAGCAATGTGTTTAAAGAGTTGATTAACGAAACACTCAAAGGAAAAACCGTAGCAACAATTAAGCACAGCGCAACCGCCAACGCAAAAATCGGTTTAAATTTGATTTTACCTTTAGCTGAGCTAACAGATTCCTCTTGTTTTTTGTTGAATATTATTTTTACTTTTTGCTTTTTTTGGTTTTTGCTGAGCGGCTTGTTATTTACAGAGCAAATACTTATATTTTTTGGTTGCTTATCAATAATGGCTTTTATATCGATTTTCGGAGCGTAATTGCCTGCCTCACGCAAAACTTCTTTTATTTTGTTTTGTCTAATTTTCTTCATCGGTTTTTTCGCTCCCTTGATTTAGTTGACGTTGCAATTTTTTAACAGATTGCGCATATATCCAGCGCACCGACGCATAAGGTTTTTTTAAAGCCAACGCTATTTCACGGTGTTTAAAATCGCCTATTGTATGCATAAATAAAATTTGTCTTTCTTCCTCCGACAATATTTTGTAAGCGGCTTTTATTATATCGGCACATGCTTCCTTGTCGGCTGTTTTGCTTTCGACACTAAGCAAATTTTCAAAATCCTCGTAGGGCGCATCGTTTTTCTTCCGTCTTAAAATATCGTAAGAGATATTTTTGGCTATGGTGACAATCCAGCCTTCGGGATTGTCAAACTTATTATAGCGGCCTATGTTTAATAAAATTTTTTCGTAAGTCTCCTGCATGGCGTCGGCGGCGTTTTGTCGGTTTTTTAGTAAACTTAAAGATACGGCATAAACTTTTTTATATGTAAGATTATAAACCGTTTCTAATGCGTCTGTATCACCCGCCGCAATTTTTTGCAGAGCAAGCTGTAACTGATTATTAAGCATAGCCGTTAAACATTCCTTTGTAATAATAAACTTATTATACTGCAAATCTTACAAAAGTCAATTACACCCGCAACAACCTTAGCGGGTGTAATTTTATCTTTAGTTTATTATTTATGGAAACTTTGTTTACCCTGTCCGTTGTTTTGTTGTTGATTACGCTTTTCTTCAGATTCCTCGTTCTCGTCCCCGCTTTCCGTCTTATCTAAGATAGCTTCGGCATAATATTCCTCAATGTCTTTCAAACATTCTTTTAAATCTTTTATATACTCCATCGTGATTTCGGACGGCTCAACGGGTAATGTTATACCGTCGGGTAAGATTATGTTTTGTGTCACTGCATAAACGTCTGTTAAATCTATTTGAACAATTTGTTCATCTATACGTTCCTTATTGTCCTCTATAATTTCTTTTAAAGTTTCAACAAGCAGCTCATAATCCTCTTCGTCCATCTCATCGCCGCCGCCCATTCTTTCCAAATAGATTTTATCTATAACCTTGATTACTTCCTCGTAATTGATTTCCTCGGCATTTTCAAAATATGCTTTAAACTCTTCTTCCCTCATTCCTAAAG
>CALGIK010000062.1 GCA_937915515.1 uncultured Clostridia bacterium | reverse complement strand
CTACAGGTCCGACAGGACCTACAGGTCCGACAGGACCTACGGGACCGACAGGACCTACAGGGCCAACGGGCGCTACGGGTGCAACCGGCGCTACAGGTGCAACCGGCGCTACGGGTGCAACAGGGGCAACAGGCATTACAGGTGCCACAGGTGCGACAGGAGCAACAGGGGCAACCGGCGCTACAGGAATATCCGGTCAAACCGGACCTACAGGACCAACCGGAGCTAATGGAACTACAGGGGCTACAGGAGCAACAGGTGCAACCGGTGCAACCGGCGCTACAGGAATATCCGGTCAAACCGGACCTACCGGACCGACTGGAGCTACAGGCGCAACCGGCGCTACAGGAGTATCCGGTCAAACCGGACCTACCGGACCGACTGGATTGACTGGACCGACAGGAGCTACAGGACCGACAGGAGCAACAGGTGCTACAGGAATATCAGGAGCGACGGGCGCTACTGGAGCGACCGGTGCGACCGGCGCAACAGGTGCAACAGGTGCTACAGGAGCAACAGGAGCAACCGGTGCTACGGGAGCAACAGGTGCTACAGGAGAAGACGGTGAAGACGGTGAAGATGCTGACCCCGTTACAGCAGACAGCGGTTTTGCGGCAAACACATCAGGTTCGCTTATTTCCGTTGTTGTAGGCGGCATAAATTTGCCTTTGCCTGATGCTCAAATTGTAGGACCAAACTTTACTCCCAACGGTACGGATACCGTATTTACTGTAGCAGAAGCAGGCTTATATAGGATTTCTTACAACATAAATTTAACCATAACGCTATTGTTAGGCTCAAGAGTCATGATAAACGGCAGTCCCTCCCCCGCTTCTGTCATCAATCCTTTGCTGTCCGTATCAGGATTATCCGCAGAATTTCTTATCAATTTACCCGCTAACAGCAAAATATCTTTGCAGTTGTTTGGCCTTTTAGGAGCAGCTACTCTGCAAACGGGCGTAGGAGCATCTTTAATGTTGTTACGTCTAAGCTAAAAAAATTTAAACCCCGTATTTTCGGGGTTTATGTTACATATTTTTGTCTTATCATTTATTATCAGTTTCTGTTTGCGACGGCGAGTTTGTTAAATTAATTACCGCTTCGCTTGTGCCTTCAATAAGGCATCCCTTTAAATCTATCAAAGGCGTAAGCATACTCTGTCCTATTTCGTTTTTGTAGGTCATCTTTAAAAACAGCGGTGACATAAACGAACTTATTATTATCAATATCAATACAAAAGGCATAATGGAAGGGCTAACCATATTAAAATCAATGCCCTTTTGAGTGCATACCAATACTACTTCGGCACGCGCCATCATACCTATACCTACTCTTAAACTGTCAACAAAGCTATACTTACAAAACAGCGCCGCTATACCGGCACCTAAAATTTTTCCTATCAGTCCTGCCGCAATAAAAGCTATACCAAAACCTACTATTCTTGCATCTAAGCCGGCAAATGTCGTGGTTATACCTATATTGGCAAAAAACACCGGAGCAAAGAGCATATAATTGCTTACTTCTATTTTTGTATCGATATACTCTGATTCGTTAAGACCCGAAAGAATAAGCCCCGCAAAATAAGCTCCTGTAATATCTGCTACGCCAAAAAACTTTTCTGCAATATATGCGAATAAAAAACATGCAGCAAAGGCAAATATGGGGATACGCCGTCTATGCGCCCATTTATCTTCCATTATTTTAAATAGCTTGCGCAACAGTATACCTGCAATTATAGCTGTCACAAAAAAACCCAGAGTTTTAATTATTACAAGCAAAACATCGGCTCCGCTTCCTGTTTGTTTTAAGCCGATAAAAAGCGACAGCAAAACCACGCCGATAATGTCATCCAAAATTGCCGCCGCAACAATGGAAGAGCCAACCTTAGTATTTAGTTTGCCCATCTCCTTTAAGGCAGCAACGGTTATGCTGACGCTTGTAGCAGCAAGAATTGCACCGTAAAACAGATTATCGTATATGTTTTGACTAAAAGCGGAAAAACCGCCGTTGAAAATTGTTGCAGCTAAAAAACCTAAACCCAGAGGAAATATTACTCCAAAAGAGGTGATAACAATGGAAGGAAAACCTACCTTTTTAAATTGTTTTAAATCGGTTTCGATACCCGCGGAAAACATTATGAGTATTACGCCTATCTTAGCAATAAAGGAGAGTCCTTCAATCGTTCCGTCTGAAGTCCCTATGCCTATCGTAAAAATTATTTGATTAGGGATATATCTAATAAGCCCCAACAATAAACCTGCGGTGAGCATACCGACAACCTGCGGCAAGCCTAATTTTTTACATAAAACAGACAGGGTTTTTGATAACAGCAATATTAACCCTAATGGAAGTAAAATTTCAAAGTAATTATGCATAAGACTACCTACCGATTTTTTCTTACAGTGTAAAACTTATATATGATGGCACTTTATAATGTATTTGTCAAGGGTATTATGTTTAGAAAATCTAGAACATAAAAGCTTGCGAAAAACTTTTGTTTATTACTATTTTTCTGAATTTAATTTTTTAAGAGGTGTATCAAGCGGATAATTTATAAGGAGTTTATTTATCTTAGGCTGCTGTAATATAAAAGTATTATTATTGTCACAAATAACGGTAATTTCGTAAAAAAAATTGCCGTTGAGTTTTTTTAAAAGAATTTTTAAGGGCAAATCACCGTCAAAAACCAAACACTTTTTTTCAAGTCCCCTTTTAAGTCCCTTTTTGTAACCGTCAAAAACAAGCTGCTTTTGATAAATGGCAAATTTTGTTTCGTTTGTGCCCGTCAAAAGCAAAAACACTGCAAATAACCCTACCGTATAAAAGTTTAGTTTGTATAATAGTCCCGTTAAAAAAAACAAAAAAAGAATAACAGAGAGAATCAATGTAATTATCCTTGCTATTTTTAAACTTTTTTTATAGCCGCAGCGGTTTTCCGTCAATGCAATAAAAATTCTTCCTCCGTCCAAAGGATAGCAAGGCAATAAATTTATAATCAAAAGGACGGTGTTACACAAAGCAAACTGCTCTGTAAAAACATAGGTAGAAGGAAAAATCCACCATAACGCTACGGTAATAATACTTAAAGCTGCATTTACGGCAGGACCGGCTGCGGCAATTTTTATACTGTCTATTCTGTCTATATCGTCAAAATCGCCGTATAAAACAGCGCCGAAAGCCGAAAGCGTAATCTGTTTACATTTATAATTAAGTTTCTTTGCAACAAAAAAGTGCGCAAATTCGTGAATAAGCACACTTATTGTATATAAACCCATAAGGTAACTGACTCTTAGCAAAAGACTAAAAAACAACAAAAGCCAAAAACTCGGCAATATCAAAAACTTAGCCCCGGTTAATCTGTTTTTTATACCTTCCATACCAGCGTGTAATTTACTGTTGTTATGTCCTTCACCACCTCGCCGTCATAAATGAGATTTACCGTTGCGCTGTTTGCATATTTTCCTATTACCGACTGGTCGGCTAACTTATCGCCTACTACTACCATTACTCTGCTTAATCCCGAATAAACTATTTGCAGCTTGTCGTCAACCTGAACGGTAACGCTGGTATCGGTTACGTCTTTTACTTCGCCTTTTTTAAAATTTAACAATACCTTGCCGCCGCTTATCGTGACTGTGCCGTCCTCTACGCCCTCTACCGTAACATTTATAGGTAAATTGATTGTGTCGCCTGATTTAATGCCGAATGCCTGAGTTATATCCGAAGCATAGGCTTGTTTAACGGTATCAAAAATGTCACCTACAAAACCGCTGTCTACAAAACGCATTGCTACCAAAACGCCGACAACCAAAACTAAAACAATTGCCCGTGTGAGCCATATACCTAAACCGTTAAAAGAGACACCTCTTTTAATTTTAGGCATAGCCTTTTTTTCTTCTTCTATATAATGGCGTTGGGAATAACTGATTTCCAGCCAATCGTCTTCCGTCGCAACGCATTCGCACACCTTCACGTCACTGTTCATAAATACACCTCCGCTTTCTCTCACGCTAATATATGAAAACGTATAAAGGTTTATGCAAGCGTTTAATTCAATTTTTTGCTTAGGTGCCCTTTACGCATTGCGTTTGATTTTACTTTTGATTTTACCGAATATCCCTTTATATTCCGAAAGATAATCATAAAGCATTTGTTTGCCGTTTAAAAGATTGTCAGCCATAACGTCAAAATAACTGCTGTCAGTGCGGATAAAACCGTTAAGCTCGTCGTTTTCGGGAACAACGCCAAGTGGCTTGGCATTAATAAGCGAAAAAACCTCAAAAGCAGACATTTGTTCACCCAAACGCACCAAATCTCCTCTTATGCGGTTTACCGCAACATAAACCTGCAGCAAATTGAAAGTTTTAGCATAAATAACGGCTTTTTGAGCGTCTTTTACGCTGACAAAATGAGGCGTGACAACAATGAGCGATTCGTCGCTGACGGAAAGCGGAGCAATCAATGATTTATTTACACCGGCGGAGCAATCAAATAATATGTAATCAAAATTTTGCTCTTCTTTTTTTATCATATCGACAAAAACAGCAGCATCGGTAGGTTTATATGTACCGCTGAGTATTATATAAAGGTTAGGTATTTTTTTATCGTTAATAAGCGCCTGACGAAAACGGCATCTGTTTTGTATAACGTCGTTTAAATCAAAAGTGACTTGATTGTCGCATTTTAGCAATATGTCTAAACTGTTTAATCCAAAGTCCATATCGGCAAGCAGCACTCTCTTGCATTTTTTTGCCAAAGCAAAACCTAAATTTGCCGCTACGGTGCTTTTGCCCACTCCGCCTTTGCCACTAAGAATTGCTATTTTTCTTGCCATTTTGTTCCCCTCGCTTCTTTACTAACAGTAAATGAAATTATATCAAAAAAAATGGCAAGGGACATTACCCCGCCAAAAACAGA
>CALGIK010000061.1 GCA_937915515.1 uncultured Clostridia bacterium | reverse complement strand
TTGGACGAAACAGGTGTTATTCGTATCGGCGCCGAGGTAAGACCGGGCGATATACTTGTCGGTAAGGTGACGCCTAAAGGCGAGACGGAACTTACTCCCGAAGAAAGACTTTTGCGTGCAATATTCTCCGAAAAAGCCCGTGAGGTAAGAGATACCTCGCTTAGAGTACCAAACGGCGAAGGCGGCATCGTAGTAGACGTCAAGGAGTTTACGAGAGAAAATAAAGACGAATTAGACCCCGGTGTCAACAAATTGGTCAGGGTATATATAGCACAAAAACGCAAAATCGGCGTAGGTGACAAAATGGCGGGACGCCACGGCAATAAAGGCGTTGTATCACGTGTTTTGCCGAGAGAAGATATGCCTTTTATGGAAGACGGTACGCCATTACAAATAGTGTTAAATCCTCTGGGTGTTCCGAGCCGTATGAATATCGGCCAGGTGCTTGAAGTACACTTAGGTTTGGTAGCAAAACTTTTAAGCTGGAAGGTGGCTACACCCGTTTTTGACGGCGCTTCCGAAAATGATATTAAGGAATTGTTTGCCGAAAACTGCATGATAAATCCCGTTACGCTTAAGGTGGACGGAAAGGTTACTCTTTATGACGGACGCACGGGTATGCCCTTCGAAAACCGTATCACCGTAGGGTATATGTATATGTTAAAACTTATCCACTTGGTCGACGACAAAATACACGCAAGGAGTACGGGACCTTACAGCTTGGTAACTCAGCAGCCTTTGGGCGGCAAAGCGCAGTTTGGCGGACAGCGTTTCGGCGAGATGGAAGTTTGGGCGCTTGAAGCGTACGGTGCGGCAAACGTTCTGCAGGAAATTTTAACTGTCAAATCCGACGACGTGGTAGGACGTGTAAAAACCTATGAGTCAATAGTTAAAGGCGAAAACATAAGCGGACCGGGCATTCCCGAAGCCTTTAAGGTTTTGATTAAGGAATTGCAGAGTCTTGCTCTTGACGTCAAGGTATTAAGCGAAGACCATGAGGAAATCGAAATTAAAGACAGTATTGACGACGAAACTGATTATATCGAAGCAACACTTAAAGAAAATGAGCAGAAGCGTGAAATGCTGCTCAACTTCAACGCCGAGGAAGAAGTTGACCTTGTTGACGATGATTTCTCCTTTGATAAGGAAGAAGAGGAAGGTCACGAACTTGACTTTAACGAATTGTTCGGCGATGATGACGAAGATATTTAGGGGGAAAGTAAATGTTCGAATTAAACAATTTTGATTCTATTCAAATAGGAATAGCCTCTCCGGAAAAAATAAGAGAATGGTCGCACGGAGAAGTGACAAAACCCGAAACCATTAACTACCGCACAACCAAGCCCGAAAAAGACGGTTTGTTTTGCGAAAAAATATTTGGACCGACAAAAGACTGGGAGTGCCATTGCGGTAAATACAAGCGTATACGTTACAAGGGCGTAATCTGCGATAAATGCGGCGTCGAAGTCACCAAAGCCAAAGTAAGACGTGAGCGTATGGGGCACATTGAACTTGCCGCTCCCGTAAGTCATATCTGGTATTTTAGGGGCGTTCCGAGCCGTATGGGTTTATTGCTTGATATGTCGCCCAAACTTATGGAGCAAGTGTTAAACTTTGCCAGTTTTGTAGTGCTTGACCCTTTAAAAACACCGTTAATAAAAAAACAGGTGCTGACCCCAAACGAACACCGTGAAGCAGTAGAAAATTACGGCAAAGACAGTTTTAGAGTAGGTATGGGCGCCGAAGCAATCAAGGAATTATTGCAGCTGATTAAACTTGAAGAAGAATCAAAACAGCTCAAAAAATTGCTCGAAAAAGCCACGGGACAAAAACGTGTAAGGCTAATAAAAAGACTCGAAATAGTAGAGAGTTTTCGCCGCAGCGGCAACAAACCCGAATGGATGATATTAGACGTATTGCCTGTAATTCCGCCGGAGTTGCGTCCTATGGTTCCGCTTGACGGCGGCAGATACGCTACCAGCGATTTAAACGACTTATACCGCCGTGTAATAAACCGCAACAACAGATTAAAAAAGCTTAAGGAAATTAACGCTCCCGATATACTCATCCGTAACGAAAAACGTATGCTGCAGGAAGCGGTAGACAGTCTTATCGACAATAGCCGTGCAAAAAGACCGCACAGCGGCGCCGGCAATAGAGAGCTCAAATCTTTATCAAGTATGCTACGGGGCAAAAATGGACGTTTTCGTCAAAACTTACTCGGTAAGCGTGTCGACTATTCGGGGCGTAGCGTTATTGTCGTAGGTCCTGAGCTTAAACTTCATCAATGCGGTTTACCTAAGGAAATGGCTTTGGAATTATTTAAGCCCTTTGTCATGAAAAAGCTGGTTGAGACAAATCAGTCTCAAAATATCAAGAGCGCAAAGAGGCGTATCGAGCGTGCCGATGCAAAAGTATGGGACGTTTTAGAAGAAGTCATAAAAGACCATCCCGTTATGCTTAACCGCGCTCCTACTCTTCACAGACTTAGCATACAGGCATTCGAACCTGTCTTAATCGAAGGCAGAGCTATAAAACTGCATCCGCTTGCATGTACCGCATTTAACGCCGACTTTGACGGCGACCAAATGTCTGTTCACGTTCCGTTAAGCGTCGAAGCGCAGGCGGAAGCAAGATATTTAATGTTAGCCAGCAACAATATTTTAAAGCTAAGTGACGGCAAGCCTGTTATCAGTCCTACTCAAGATATGGTTATGGGTTGCTATTACCTCACTATCGACAAAGACGGCAGCACGCTAGTCGACGGCACCGATATTCCTAACGTTGGCAAGGGCGGCTACAATCAGCCCCCGCACGAAAAATTTGATTTATAT
>CALGIK010000060.1 GCA_937915515.1 uncultured Clostridia bacterium | reverse complement strand
TTTTTGTCAACGGCGCACCCTATGACGTTTTCCCCTTTGAGTATATCAGCAAAACAGGACAAAAAGTTTTTTACAATACGCTTAACGAAGCGCACGACGCTTTTTTTAGTCAAAAGGAAAGCCATCGCCGTTTCTCCGAAAGATCAAAAAGCATAAACACCGTTTTAAAAAATGCCATAAACAGGACGGAAAAAAAGTTGGGCTTGCAGCGGCAGGCAATGCTCGAAGCGGAAAACTCTGAGCAAAACCGTATTTTCGGCGATTTGATATTAAGCAATCTGCATAATATTTCTAAACACGCAGATTATTTAACAACCGTCAATTTCTTTGACGAAAGCAACAGCCTAATCACAATTCCGCTTGATAAGCGTTATACGCCGCAGCAAAACGCACAAATTTATTATAAAAAATACGCCAAACAAAAAAACAGTCTGACCGTTAACGCAAAACTTGTGGAGGAAAACAACCAGATTTTAAATTATCTTAAATCCGTTGCGCAGAGTGTTAAAAATTGCACTCAAAGCGAAGATTTTGAGCAAGTAACACAAGAATTAACGGAAAACGGATTTATCAAAGCCAAAAAAGCAGATTCGCGAAAAAAAGCGCAAAGCCGTATCACTCCTTTAATTTACGAAGTAGAAGGTTTTACGGTCACCGTAGGCAAAAACAATGTGCAAAACGATTATGTCACTTTTAAAATAGCCAAAGGCGCTGATTTATGGTTTCATACTCAAAAAATTCACAGCTCGCATCTGATTATCTCTAACCCTAACCATACGGAAATACCCGATAGCGTAATAAAAACGGCGGCAGAAATTACAGCGTATTTTTCGCAAGGAGTTTCGGGCAGCAAAATCCCTGTGGATTATTGCTTAAAAAAATATGTTAAAAAGCCGATTGGCGCAAAATGCGGATTTGTAACCTATACGGACTATTTAACTATAATAGTAGATCCAATCCGCCATGAGGAATCTTTAATATCACAACAATAATAAATAAGCATAAAAATATATATTAATGTATTACAAACCGACGGAAAATTTCCGTCGGTAATCATTTTTTAATGATGTTTAAAACAGTTTATCTGCTAGTGCAAAGATACTTACGCAAACTATCGTCAAAGCCACAACGATGGTTATTACCATAAACCAAAACGAAGCTCTTTGCTTTTTTGCGTCGTCAAGCTTTAAGGTATCAAAATATTCCATAACCTGTAAAACCGCATAAGTAACGGCAACAAGGATAAGCACAACAAATGCCGCTTTTGTAACAACGTCATTGCTTATAATTATGCCTAAAACAGCAAGCACCAAAGCTACGGTCAAAATGCCGATAATAATGTTTTCAATTGTTCTTCTCATAATTCACCTTTTTGTAATATTTGCTAAGCTTTATTAATTTCTGTTAAGTAAATACAGTAAAGCCATAGTAATAGCAGTCAAGTTAGAAAATTTTTCGTCCGCTGCCGAAAACGGATATACAATCATACGTGCTGATTCCTTATCAAAAACCGTCTTACGATTAAACAAAGGAACGTTTTGCTGTGCTAATTTTAATATATCTGTAGTCAGTCCCATATAATCAGCATAATATGTAAAATTATCTTTAAGCGCACACCCTAAATCAATAACGGCATCAGCGCCCGACACAGCCATATTTATATCGCTGTATACACGCAGATTTTTTTGTTTAAAGGCATTAACAAGGCTCTTATCGGCGGAATAAACCGAA
>CALGIK010000059.1 GCA_937915515.1 uncultured Clostridia bacterium | reverse complement strand
AAATTATTTCTAAAGAAATCAACGAAAGCGAAAGACAAAATCAGCTTGTAGTTGCGACAAATGCTGAATTTGCACCGTTTGAATATACCGTAGGTCAATACTATTACGGCATTGACCTTGAGATTGCCTACGAATTAGCCTTAAAATTAAATAAACAGTTAGTTATCGTCAATATGGATTTTGATGCAGTTTTGACTTCGGTGCAGTCTGGGTATTGCGATATAGCAATGGCTGGATTGACAATTAACAGCACTCGGGAACTAATAGTAAATTTTACGGAAAGTTATTATGCTGCCAGTCAAAAAATTATAGTTAAAAATGATAATATGAATTTTAAAGACTGTATTACAGCTGATGACGTGGTAGCGAAATTGTTGTCATTGGGAAGTATTAAAATCGGCGGACAAACAGGTAATACCGCTTACTATTACGTTACCGGCGATGAAGATTGGGGTTTTGAAGGTATTTCAAACGCTACTTGGCAAGGATATACCTCTGCGGCGCAGGCTGTCACCGATATGCTTAACGGTAATATTGATATAGTTATGGTAGATGCGGCTCCGGCTGCCATACTTGTCAAATCATTTAACAGATGATAATTTGGGAAGTCTTTTGGAAAGTCTTTGCTCTAAACGGCGGTTATAAAGTCGTCGTAAAAGGTTTGACAAATACTTTAATTATCGCTCTTGCCGGTTTGGTAATAGGTGTTTTTATCGGTTCGGTAATAGCCGCAGTAAAAACAGTACCGAATAAAAATACATTTTTAAAGATTTGGCAAAAAATAAACGATATTTATGTTGTTGTTTTCCGCGGAACTCCGATTGTGGCACAGTTATTGGTCGGATATTATGTTCTTCTTCCATCATTAAATATCAGATTGTCGTCTTTAGTTGTTGCCATCATATTTTTCGGGCTTAACAGCGGAGCATATGTATCGGAAATTATGCGGGGCGGAATCAACAGTATCGACGTAGGGCAAGCCGAAGCCGCAAAAAGTTTGGGTCTTACTTACGCACAGTCAATGTCAAGAATAATATTACCACAAGCGATAAAAAACATTATACCCATGTTAGGCAACGAATTTATTGCGCTAATCAAAGAAACTTCCGTCGCCGGTTTTATTACGGTAATTGATTTGACTCTTGCATTTAGGACATTAGCTTCCGGCACATACGAATACGTTGCACCTTACCTTATTTTGTCGGCAGTTTACCTCATATTGGTCCTTTTATTTACTTATTTGGTAAAGCTAATAGAAAGGAGGTTAAGACGTAATGATAAACACGCTTAATCTTACAAAAAGCTTTGATAATAAAGTAATTCTGGACAATATAACTTTTAGAGTACCCAAAGGTCAAAAAGTCGCAATTTTAGGACCTTCGGGGAGCGGCAAGAGTACGTTATTAAGGTGTTTATCTTTTTTAGATAAGCCGGACAGCGGCAAGATATTTTTTGAAGGCGAAGAAATAACCAAAAAAGGATACAATTTAAATTCTTACCATAAAAAAGCTGTAATGGTTTTTCAGAACTTCAATTTATTCGACAATCTGACGGTATTAAAAAATATTACGATAGCACCGATATTGCATCGGCTTAAAACACAAAAATTAACGGGCAAGACACGAAAACAAATACAAATCGAAGAAGAAGAAAATGCTTTAATGCTGCTAAAACGCATAGGCTTATCAGACAAAGCTTTGTTTTATCCGTCACAGCTTTCGGGCGGACAAAAGCAGCGTATAGCGATAATAAGAACGCTGGCACTTAATCCTCTTTTGATGATGTTGGACGAACCGACAAGCGCCTTAGACCCGGAAATGATTAAAGAGGTATTGGAACTGATAAAAGATGTTGCCAAAAGCGATATAACAATGATAATTGTTACGCACGAAATGGCTTTTGCTCGAAACGTCAGTGACAGAATTATTTTTATGGACAATGGAAAGATTTTGGAAGACAATACGCCAAATGAATTTTTTGACAGTCCTAAAAATGAAAGATTAAAGGAATTTTTATCAAAGGTATTGTAAAAAAATATAAGGAGATACTTACGTAAATTATCAAGAACCGCAGGTCAAAACGGTTCTTTTTTTATTATAGTATTATCTGATTAATTTGTTGTAGAAATTATGAGGAGATTAACATAGACTTATTCAAGCAAATATAATTGAAAGATAGTAAGCATTAATTTGAAAAAAAGAGGCAAAAATTTTTTATTAAGGCGATTTATAGTTTTCGAATTCGCTGTCTTTATCTAATCTGCCTAAAATTTGATTAATATAAGCAAAATGC
>CALGIK010000058.1 GCA_937915515.1 uncultured Clostridia bacterium | reverse complement strand
GTGTTTTTACTAATTTTGGGCAAGACCATTTGGATTTTTTTGAGGACCTAAAAACATACGGAGAAGCAAAAAAACGCTTTTTTTCGCCAAAATACATAAAGATTGCAATTGTTAACGCCGACGACAGATTAGGTGCGGAACTGATAGCCGAAAATAAAGTGCCGACGCTTACCTACGGCATCGATAATCCCAGTGATATTTTTGCCATAGACATAAAAGAGACGGAACAGGGCATTAGTTATACGGTTAATTTGTCTGAGGAAGTAGGATTTGTAAACTATGCTCTTAAAGGCAGATTTAACGTTTACAACACTTTGTGCGCTTCGGCTGTAGCCCGTGCCTTGGGAATAAATTTAGCCGAAATTAGTAACGTCACGCATATAGACGGTCGCAACGAAGTGTTTACTTTAAAAAACGGATGCCGTGCCGTTGTGGACTTTGCGCACACCCCCGAAGGTTTTAAAAATGTTTTAAATTATCTTAAATCCACCACGCAAGGCAGACTGCTGTGTGTTTTTGGCTGCGGCGGCGAAAGAGACAAATTTAAAAGACCTCTGATTGCTAAAGAGGTCAGTCAATTTTGCGACTATGCCGTTGTTACAAATGATAATCCGCGATATGAAAACCCTCAAAGCATAATCAGGGATATTCTTGACGGTATGACAATTAGGTATGACGTTATTGAAGACCGTCAAACTGCTATAATATTAGCGTTAAATATGGCAACGGCTTTTGATACTGTTGCAATACTGGGCAAAGGAGCAGAAAGGTATCAAGAGATTAGCGGACGCAAATATCCTTTTAACGACGTTGAAATTGTAAAGAAGTATATTGAGTGATATGAAAGACTGCTTCTGGGCTTTAATTACATCTTTTTTTGTAGGCGTAGGGTTTTTACTCGTCTTGGTGTCTTATCTAAAAAAGCATAGCGTCGGACAGCAAATTTTGAGTTATGTTGTTGAGCATAGCAATAAAAAAGGTACTCCCACAATGGGGGGAATAGCCTTTGTGTCAAGCAGCATCATTGTTGCGTTGTGCTTTTTTAAGGGCAACAAGACCCTTGCCAGTTTGTCTGTTGCGACATATTTTGCATATGCCGTAACCGGCTTTTTAGACGATTTTATCAAATTGCGCTACGAAAGAAATTTGGGACTTAAAGCTTACCAAAAAATTGTATTGCAATTGGGTATTGCTTTGATTTTAGCCTGGTTTTGTTATGACAATATGCTTTTGGACGGGGTACTCATTCTTCCTTTTTCGCAAAGGGAAGTAGATATTGGC
>CALGIK010000057.1 GCA_937915515.1 uncultured Clostridia bacterium | reverse complement strand
ATAATTCAACAGGCTCCATATGTCCTAAAGGAGTGATTTTGCCTGTCCTGCCTACCTGCCATTCGACAGAATTTAGCGTGGTTGTAACCTCTTCGGCTTTAAACTTATAAGCTAAAGCCCATCGTGGAAATTTGTCGGTATAACCTAAATAGTTGCGCATGTCAAAATCGTTTACCTTAACTACAGCGCCGTCTATCAAAAAATCCAGCGTATCCCTTTTTGCGCTTATTTCTTCTATATACTCTTTTATCTCTTCGTAGCTTGTTGCCGTTTTAAAATAACCGTTGGTTTTAAAGCCGTTTTGCTTTAAAAACTCTATAAGTTCGGTTTGACTTTTTATGCCGCTGCCGCCGTCGAAACCTGTGCTGTAAGTAATTACATCTAAATTCCGCTGTGCGGTGATTGCCGTATTTAAGTTGCGGATAGCGCCCGCTGCGGCATTGCGCGCGCTCTTAAATTGTTCCTCCGGGTGCAAATTATTGTATTCGTTAAATACCGATAAGCGCATAATCCCTTCGCCCTGAATCTCTATCTTTTTTTCGAAATCAATGTTTAAAGGCACGCTTTTTATGGTTTTTGCCTGCGCCGTAATTTGTTCGCCTTTTATGCCGTCGCCCCTTGTCGCTGCGTTTATAAGTCTGCCTTCGTCGTAAGTAAGGTTAAGGGTAAGTCCGTCGTATTTATACTCCACAGTAAAAATCGCATCGGGAATTTCTTTAATTATTTTATCGTACCAACTTTTAAGTTCATTAAAACTTTTTGCTTTGTCCAAACTGTAAAGGCGCATTAAATGTTTATGCGGCTTAAATTTCGTTAAAATTTCGCCACCCACTCTGTGCGTAGGCGAATCAGGCAACACAACTCCCGTCTGTTTTTCAAGCAGATTAAGCCTATCGTAAGCGGCGTCGTATGTTTCGTCCCCTACGCTTGGAGCGTCGTAAGTGTAATATTCCCTTGCCCAACGGTTTAATTGTTTTATTAATGCCCGCATTTGTTCAATTGCGTCCATTTTTACCTCATCAGATTATACTTAACGGCGCATATTTTAAAGCCAGAGTCTTTTTGCCCCCCGTTTTAAAAGCAACGTCAGCTTTGCCGTTTTCCACAGTCAAAATTATCCCTTCGCCGTAAACCTTGTGCATAACTTTTTGTCCCGGTTTAAAGGCGTTTGTCACTTCCTCCGAATTTTGTTTTAAGGCTGTTACGGCATTTTCGGACGGACTTAATACAGAATTTGTATAAAGAGGCACTCCGTCGGCGTCATAACGCATATTAACGGGCGGCTCGCCTACAATTTCCTTAAAAAAGCGGCTGGCTGTCATATATTTGCGCTCGTTATACATAAAACGGCTAACCGCTCTTGTAATAAAAAGCCTTTCCTTAGCACGTGTGGCGGCGACATACATCAAGCGCCGTTCCTCCTGCATTTGAGCCAAATCAAGTATTGCCCTATTAGAAGGGAAAATTCCCTCGTCCAATCCCACAACAAAAACGGCTTTCCATTCTAGCCCTTTTGCCGAATGAACAGTGGCAACGGAAACATAATTATTGCCGTCCATCTCGTCAAGGTCACTCTTTAAGCTGATACTTTCTAAATAATCCAACAAATTGCCGTCAGGATTTGCAGAATAATATTCTGCCGCGCTGTGGATAAATTCGTTTAAGTTTTGAACGGTACTCTCGTCGTCATCGTTTTGAGCACAGCTTAACAGTTTGGAATCGGTAAGAGTTTTTAAGACAAGCTCGGGCAAAGTTAAAATTAACGACGCTTGAGAAAGATTAATTATTAAGTCATAAAAGTCTGCTAACTTAATTGAAGTAGTAGCGTTAAAAATATGCTCTTCCTCTATATCCTTTAAGGCGTAAAGCATACATGTGCTTTTAGAACGTGCAAAGTTTTTTAACTTTGCTAACGTTACATCGCCTATGCCTCTTTTTGGCGTATTTCCCGTACGGAAAATACGCCAAAAAGAGGCATAGGC
>CALGIK010000056.1 GCA_937915515.1 uncultured Clostridia bacterium | reverse complement strand
CTTATATGGTGTATGTTGTTGTTTTGCTTTTTAAAAATAAAAGTATTGTGCCAAAAAATAGTTTTTACCCTATGCTGTTTTTCCCTTTGCCTGTACTTATGGGCATGCTTATTCAGTTATTTCATTACGGCATTGTAACCACATGGGCGGGTTGCGCTTTTTCTGTGCTGTTAACTAATTTCCATTTACAAAACGAAATGATGAAAACCGATTATTTGACAAATTTACCAAACCGACTTAGGCTTGATTCTTATCTTAAAATGAGGATAAATCGAGACGCAGGAAAAACGCTCGTCGGACTTATGGCGGATATCGACGATTTTAAATATATAAACGATACATTCGGACATAAGGCGGGGGACGATGCGCTAATTAGCCTTGCAGAAATTTTTAAAAACAGCATAGGATATACCGATTTTGTCGCCCGTTACGGCGGGGATGAATTTGTGTTTATCTTGTCCGATATTTCTGACGGCGCACAGTTGATAAATAAGCTGAAAAGTAACGTAGCACAATTTAATTTTTACAGCAATCTTCCTTATAAGCTGGAATTTTCTGTCGGAATGACAAGCTACCGTATAACTGATGAAAGTACGTTAGACGATTTTTACAGACATCTTGATGCTGAAATGTACGATAACAAAAAAACACGCAAAAAAGTAATGATTAGCTGAAAAGTAGTTTTTATAAAATTCTAATAGCTCTGTAGATAAAAAAATTGTATCTAAATAAACTATAATTCAGCAAATCAGAAGAATAAAAATAAGTTTTAACGAGAGCCAAAATTAATTCCCCTTCTAAATGTTTCAGAAGGGGAATTAATTAACTCTATATGCAATTTGTTTTTTATTTTTTATCGTTCGTTGTCAACATAAGCAGCATAAATTGTAGTATTTTCTGTCGGATATTCCGTAGGCTCATATGGTTGAGTCAATGCTGCATCAGTGTACCAACCTGCAAATACCTTTCCTTCCGGCGGTATAATAAAAATTTCCGCATAAATGAGGCATTCCTCAATAGGTGATCGCCATTTAAAAGCCGTTATGCAAATATTTGTATTGTCATAGTAATCTACCAATGCGCCTTCACCGGCATCGATTATATAATAATACAAAGGCGCTATTTTTGGATATACGGTAATATCAGCTGTCGGATATTCAACCAACGGCTGAGTAAGAGCGCTGTCGAGATACCAACCGTCAAAGCCTTCGCCATTAGCATTTGAGCCACCGGGATAACCGTCAGTAATCTCATTAAAAAAATCTTCAAAGCTATATTCTTCGCTTTCGGCAACAGGAATATTAATATACTTAGGAAGATCAATTGTCAAAGTAGCATTTTCGTAATTAATGTCAACGCAAATTGCGTTGTCAAACTTAGCATAGTATGTGGCGTCACTGGCAGGGAAAACTACTTCGGTAACAGGTATTGTAAAATTGCTATCCTTATACCATCCATCAAAAATTCCGTTTCGCTTAACGGGCTTAATATAATTTATCCTCATAAAATCGCCTTCCGCTCCAACTAGCTTAGGTAACTTGTAGTTTATATCAGCGGATAAAGTAATCTTTACAGACGGTGACCATTTGGCGTATATAACGATATCTTCACTTATTAAATCGTCGCTGTAAGTGACTAAATTTTGAAAGTCAGCATCAAAGTACCAAGCTTCAAAAAGATATCCGTTTTTGTAAGGAACAAAGCCTCTGATGTCTTCTATAAAAACACACTCTGATATTTTACTTTGTGCTTCAGCGGAAAAAGTTCCGCCGTTAAGCTCAACTCGTACAGTAGGCACTTGCCATTTTGCGTAAACCTCGCAAAAACTGTCGTAACCGACTTGATAGAGCCCCTCAACCGGAAATTGATATTCTTCATCATAGTACCAACCTAAAAATGCTTCGTCCTGAGGCTCTGTAAGCGTTATTTTTGAGCCTCTTTGCATATTTGTAAGCGTCGATAAAAAGGCACCTGTCATATATACATTTGTTGTGTAAGTTGATGTGACATCTTCTCCTTTGTTTGCTGGCATCGTTAAAACACGATCATAGCTGTAGTTAAAGGTGAAGGAATTAGTGTTTATGTTTCTTGCATCGTCAGGAATATATCCCTCCACTGTATCACTCATGCGCATAGTAAAATACGCGAGTTTTTTTTCAGAGAAGGTATATTCTAATTCCTGATATATAACAGAACCACTTTCTACCATATTGAATGAATAATGTATATATGCAGATTGAGGTATTTTGTCATTGGCTTTTTCCCAGCAACCGTTGCCGGTCACATTAACGTTTCCAAATTCCTCTCCGTACTCCTTTAATACTTCAAGCATAAAGATAGTATTATTTTTGTTAATAATCGTAAAATATTCTTCAATATCGGCTTTTGCTTCTAATAAAACTAATTTTGCCTCCCAGTATGCAAGCTTTGTATGACTTCTTTGGCCTTCACTATCTATCATAATTTTGTAATAGTCCTCACCAACTTTGCCATAATAATCCTCGTTGCCGTCACCATCTTTTTCGTATACAACAAAGTTGTCGCCGTTTATACTATAGCCATATTCGGAATTGCCATCAGACAAAATTACATTGTCACCTAAATCGTATCCCGATAAGATTTGGTCTGCTATCTCACGAGTCATTGTGAAGTTGCCATCGTATTCCGATGGTTTTGGCTTACAAGCAACAAATGTACTCATTACCAAAGCAAGTAAAATCATACATAATGCTATCAGTAATCTTTTTTTGTTCATAAAAAATCTCCTTTAGTATAATTCATTATTAAAACTGTATATTTTTTCATTATATTTGTCAACTGTTTATCAACTTTTTTATATTTAGCTCATTTCTTAATTTTTGTTTAAAAAATTAAATAGCTAAGTATTTCTTAACTGAAGTATTCATGTATTACATTTAATGCAGGTATCTTGACAAAAATTTTCTTAACCTTAAGGATAATAAAACAAAAATAGGTAGCAATGAAACAAAATTACAATGAATAATTAAACTCAAAATAAGGTGAAAAAACTGCGTTATCTGAAAATTAAAAAGACTGATTCTAGTTCAATACAGAAATCAGTCCTTAGTAAACTACATATTATTTGTTTGTACTTTAAGGTGCACATCATCAAGCTGAAGGTGTTAAATTTCTCAAAATTTCATCAAAAAAGGAGCTGTCCGACAAAGAAGACAGCTCCTTACAATTAAAGTCCGATGGCTTAGCAATTTAAAGATGAAATTTCATGGCTTCTATTGCGTCTTCCTCATACATCAATAGTTCTCTTGCTAAATTCATAGTATCAGGATTGACGTCGGGAGTATGGCGCATAGTTTTTCCTAAATCGATGACTCCCATAGTATTGCCGATAATCATAAGTTCGGCAATTTTACTTATACTGTTGTCCGTCATCAATTTCATCTTGATATTAGTTTTTGTAAAAAACTGAGACAAACCGCCTTTTTCTTCTAACAATGTTCCTGTACCGCGCGCCAATTTATCGGCACGCCGTACAAAGTCATCATATTTAATAACTTGTTCCTTTAATATATCTGCAAATTTTTTGTTGTCCACATTTTCGATAACCGTTTCCGTCGCACGCTTTGCCATTGTAGCATTGTTTTTAATATTATTTAAAAGCTTGATAGTGTTGACGTTATTAGGGCATTCGGCATTTTGACTCCAACAAGATTTTTTTGTTCTCTTGTTTTCTTTTTTTGAAGTCTTTTTTGAAGCGCCTGATTCGGTTGTGGAATTTTTTTCACGTTCCATTTAACAATCCTCCGTGAGGGTTAAAATGTGTTAATTATTATTCTCTGTCTTATTGCTGGTACTGTTTTGTTGTTTAGCATTCTCTTTTTTGTTTTTGTCGCATGCACTCATTGTTTCGATAGCTAAATTATTTTTGTTTTCGTTGTTTTTATTTGCATCGTTTACGGCGTAATCAGTATCATAGTAATTGTAATTTTTATCAGTGTTTATTGTCTTCTCGTTATAAGCCGTATTCTTTGCACGTCCTTCATTGCTGTATGAATTATTTTTAATATCAGAAGGGCAGCAATCTTCAAGCTCGTTGTTCATATTGTTGCATCCGCAGCAATTATATTCTCCTGTTTGACCGGGAGCGGTATTATAATTGATATGAGCATCTTGGTCGGGATAAGCTTCAAAGCTTTTATTGTTCTGATTCATATTTTGGCTTTTATTATAATATTCGTTATAAGATTTTGTATTATTCATATTGTCAGTGTTTATATTCTTTCCATAATCTGTACTTTTAGTATTATAATTTTTGGAATTTTGAGAATTTTCATTTTCAAAAGCGTCAGAATATTCCTCGCTGTTATAGTTTTTTGTTTGCCAATTTTGTGAGTTATTTTCATTGTTAGCGTTTTTATTGTTATTCATATTGTTTCTATTGATATTTTGTGTGTTTTCGTAATTATTCATATTATCCCAGTAATTGTTTTGAGAATTGTTTACATTTTTTGTATCAAAGGTGTTATTGTTTTTATTGTTGTATTCTTCAGTATGCAAATTTTTAGTGCTGTTTTTGTCGCTTGTATTGCCTAAATTGTTGCCGTAATGGTAATTATTTGCCAGTTCGGTGTCGGCTAGATAGTTTTCATAATTTTGCGAGTAGGAATCACGTTCGCTTGTTGACGTAAAATTAGCTTTATTATCTTGTGATCCGACATATATTCTTTGTTCATCGTTTGTATTTTGGTTTTGATTGTTGTTTTTCTTTAAATTGTTATTTTTATTCTTTTTCATATTTTTCTCCTTTTTTACTATTTCCGCTTGATAATCCTGCACATCAGCATTATTTACAAAATACGGGTCGCTGTAATTTGACCACGGATTTCGCGCTGTTTCGCTGTGCATAAAATATTGTTGGTCAATGTGTCGATCTTTTTCCATATCTTTACTCCTTTGACTTTAGTGTTATTATCTGTATTATTTTCTAAAAAATACAAAAACGGTGAAATTTATTGACAAACATATATGATTATGTTAAAGTAAACGCTGAGCCGCTTGAGGAAGGTTTTTAAGCATAAATTTTTTAGTTTATCACCTTAGTTCAGCGAGACTGGTTAGAGGAGGTAAAAACATGTACGCAATTATCGAGACCGGCGGGAAACAATACAAGGTAGGAGTTGACCAAATACTCAGTGTCGAAAAACTTGAAGCAAATGTGGGGGACAAAATATCATTAAATGCCCTTATGGCTTGTAACGACGACAACGTAGTATTCGGTACGCAAGCCGCTAATGTTTCCGTTACGGCAGAGGTTGTCGAGCACGGCAAGGGGGACAAACTTAACATTTTCACCTATAAAGCAAAAAAGAACGTGCGCAAAAGACAAGGTCACAGACAGCCCTATACAAAGCTTAAAGTTACCGATATCAAATTAAGCTAACCTAATGACAGACGTAAAAATCACAAAAAAAGCCGAAAGTATAATCAAAGTTGTATGCGATGGGCATACAGGCTACAGCGAAAAAGGCGAAGACATAGTATGTGCTGCCTTGTCAAGCGTAGTTCAAACAGCGCTGTTAGGACTTTTGGCAATTGCAAAAGTCAACGTAAAATATAAGGTTGACGAAGCAAACGGTTATCTGGAATTTTCTCTTCCGTCAAATTTAAATCAGGAACAACGCAAAAACAGCGACATTATACTAAACACAATGCTGTGCGGCATTTCCGATTTGAGAGAAGGATATTCCGATTACATTAATCTGGAGGTCAAATAAAATGTTTATTAATATTCAGTTGTTTGCCCACAAAAAAGGAATGGGCAGTTCAAAAAACGGCAGAGATAGTGCAAGCCAACGTTTGGGAGCTAAACGCGCAGACGGTCAGTTCGTTTTGGCGGGCAACATTTTGGTACGCCAACGCGGCACGCATATACACCCGGGAAATAATGTCGGCATAGGCAAAGATGATACGCTTTTTTCTCTTATTGACGGTGTCGTAAAATTTGAACGCAAAGGCAAATCTGATAAACAAGTAAGCGTATATCCCGCTTGCTAACACACAAAATAATATAAAGAGTTGCTAAAAAAGCGACTCTTTTTTAATAGGTATGGAAACTTTTTTTATACAAGACAACGCTTATTTTAATGCTAAAGATATTTTTGAGTGCGGTCAGATATTTAGATACTCTAAAAAAGAGGACGGCGCTTACGGCGTATTTTCCGCAGACAAATATGCGCTTATAACGTCGTCAGAAAAAGGCTGGCAGATACAGACC
>CALGIK010000055.1 GCA_937915515.1 uncultured Clostridia bacterium | reverse complement strand
TATTTTGGCAAGTCGCTGACCAACATTGATATTTCTGCCTTTTATGGCTGTTACAGATTAGGCGAATACCTTTGCGATGAGGAAAATCCTAATTTTAGCGTTTATAAAAAAGACTGGTACAATAAAAACCTCACAAAAATTATTGCTTATGCCCCTAATAAGTCCGAAACAGTCTTTGATTTGCCCGATACGGTTGAGGTAATAGGCTCCTATGCCTTTGCATACAGCAAGGTTAAACAGGTGACGGCATCCGCTAATCCTGATTTAAGAATAATCGAAGATTATGCCTTTGAAGGCTGCTCGGCTTTAACATCATTTTACAACTTTGATTTTTTAATAAGTATAGGCGACCACGCTTTTGAATTTTGCTCTTCCTTAAAATCGGCGACTTTGGGCAATGACTTGGCATATTTAGGCAAAAACGCTTTCTATTTTTGCAGAAACTTAACTGCGCTGAATATCGCATCAGAGTGTAAGCTGACAGAAATTTCCGAAAGTGCTTTCGGCGAAAGCGGACTTACTTCTCTTATCATTAAAGGGGCAATCACAACCATACAAAAAGGCGCTTTCAACGGATGCGCAAGTTTGGTTGACATTAATCTTGGCAATGTAACAACCATTAAAGAAGATGCCTTTAGAGCCTGTTATGCCCTCGCGGCAATTACAATTTCAGAGAGTGTGACTGTAATTGAAAGCACTGCTTTTATTGATTGCACTAAACTTAATGCCTTTATTGTTGAAGAGGGCAATACTAATTTTGCCGTAAATAACGGAAACCTGTACAATAAAGATTTTACCAAATTGATTGCAGTTGCAAAAGCCAATCCAAACAACAGCGATTTTGTCTTGCCCGCCACAGTGACCGAAATCGGAGATTTTGCCTTTTATAAAGTTAACATCATTTCCTTCAGCACTCAAAACGGCAGCGTGCTTACCAAAATAGGCAAAAACGCTTTTGAATATTGCACCTTCCTTCAAACGGTGATTATGCCCTCTTCTTTGACGGAAATATGCGAAAAAGCTTTTTATGATTGTTCTCTTTTGTCTTCCTTCACCTTTACGCAAGAGCAGCGCTTACAAACAATAGGCTCGCTGGCTTTCGCAAATTGCATAAAACTCCGTCTTGTTTTAGGCGGTACAAATATACCGACAGTTGCTTCAAACGCCTTCAACCTTTCGGCTCAAGCTCAGCAATCCTCTTTTAGACCAAAAATCTATGTGCAAAACAGTATTTTAGACTATCTTAAATTAGAATGGAGCTTTATTGCGGAATATCTTTACCCGATAAGCGAGTTGGACTAATAGTCGCTAAAAAATAAAACAACCTCTGCTTTTTAAAAAATAGCGGAGGTTTTTTTAAATAAAAAAATACCGTTATTTAGCGGTATTTGGCGCACCATGAGGAGCTCGAATCCCCAGCCTTTGGTTCCGTAGACCAACGCTCTATCCAATTGAGCTAATGGTGCAAAATATATCTTTAATTTAGCCTATAAAGTATAGGCTAAAACGCTTTTTTTGTCAACTTTTTAGCAGTGCTAATTTTTACAATCAATGATTTTTTATTTATAATTCTTGCTTTTGATACGTTAATACAGCGCTTTTATCTAATTGGATATAAGTGTCGCACGCCAAACGGTAAATGATATTTTTTTATCTTGTGTTGCAACGCTTAAAGAGAATATATCGTTAGCAAAATAAACGTTTATTGTTTTTATCTTAATGGAATTTCTTTTGCTTATATAGGCTATGCTTTTTTGTTTTACTGTTTTTGCTGTATAAAATTTGCTTTCACTTTTACTAACAAAAAGTCTTTTCTTCAAATTTGCAGGTATCAAGTTTGGACAAAAATTCTTTTCTCCTTTTAATTTAAAAACGCTTTCCTTGGCTGTCCATGCATCAGTTAAAAACTGCGCTTTTGTGTTTGCAGCAGTATTATTATATATACATTTTTCGCTGTCTGTTAAAATTCTTTGTGCAAGCCTTTCGGTCATCCTTTTTGCGTCTATTTTTTCGATGTCCACTCCTATCGGTGTTTTTGAAACTGCGGCTACCAAAATATTGCCGCTGTGGCTGATACTAA
>CALGIK010000054.1 GCA_937915515.1 uncultured Clostridia bacterium | reverse complement strand
AAGACAAAAAGATTACTATTGCACGAGCCGCCACAACAGTCACTTATCCCGCTAATTTTATGCTTATAGCAAGTATGAATCCCTGTCCATGCGGTTTTTACGGCAGTGAATTGAGAGAATGTAATTGTTCGGTCTCTCAAATACAAAAATATTTATCAAAACTGTCAGGACCGCTTTTAGACAGAATAGATATCAACATAGAAGTGGAAAGTTTGCCTTATTCGCAGTTAAGCGATGAGCAATTGAGCGAAAGCAGCTGTGATATTAAAAAACGTGTCGATGACGCACGGAAAATTCAGACTGAGCGTTTTAAAGAAGAAGGTATTTTTTGCAATGCTCAAATGAACAATGCTCTGATAAAAAAGTACTGCAGAATTGACGCTAAAAGTAAATTGCTTTTAGAAAATTGTTTTATTAAATTAAAATTGACAGCACGCGCACATAATCGTATACTAAAGGTTGCACGCACCATTGCAGATTTAGCAAGCGCAAAAGATATTATGCCAAATCATATAGCCGAAGCAATACAATATCGGTCAAATGATAAATTTAAGGTTTAAAATGTACTCGACAGAACAAAAATTGTGTATAATTTTAAGCACGCTCGAAGTTGCTACTCCTTTAAAATATCAAAAGTTTTTTAGCCTGTTTGATTGCCCTGACGAAATCTGGTTTGAAATCAAGCATAACAGGGTTAAGGTAACAAGCACTTTGGGAGTTAACGCATACGATAAACTTTGTTTAGCGTTAAATGATGTGTACTTTGAAACATTATTAAACGAGTACGAAAAAAAGCAGGTTATCCCCGTTACTTTTTTTGACGATTGTTATCCGATAGTCTTGCGTGAAATTGCCGACCCGCCCCTTACTCTTTTTGCTAAAGGAGACGTAAGTTTATTAAAGAAGAACTGCATAGGAGTTGTAGGCACACGCAAATGTACTTCTTACGGGAAACGTGTTACCGATTATTTTGTTGCGGGGCTGATAAACGACTTTTGTATTGTGAGCGGACTGGCAAACGGTATTGACGGTGCCGCACATAATAAAGCATTGGAATTAAACGGTGACACAATCGCCGTAACAGGCGGAGGCTTTGACGATATTTATCCGACAAACAATAAGGGATTAGCCGAGCAAATAGCACTGAAAGGACTTTTAATAAGCGAGTTTAAACCCAGCGCTGCACCTTTGCCTTATAGATTCCCCATGCGCAACAGGATAGTCAGCGGAATAAGCAAAGGCATTGTGGTGGTTGAAGCGGGCGAAAAAAGCGGCGTATTCTCGACGGTGGATTTTGCAGCCGAGCAAAACCGTGATGTGTTTGTGGTCCCCGGTGAGATATTCAGTTTTGCTTCAAAGGGGACGAATAATTTAATAAAGCAATCACAAAATATAATGGTTACAACGCCGACTGACATAACAAATTATTACGGAATGCGTTTTAAAGCATCAACAGAAGAAAAAAACTTGCATCAAGTCAGTCTGATTGAGCAACAGGTAATAAACGTTTTAAAGACAGAGGGAAAAACGCATTTTGATTTATTGTTAAGCAAAAGCAAGCTTCATTAGTTATGTTCTGCCTCCGTATTTAATTGATAATAATTTGAATTAAGTTTTGTTAAAAAACCGTTAATTTCGAGTGTTGCCAAAGCAAAGTTTAAAT
>CALGIK010000053.1 GCA_937915515.1 uncultured Clostridia bacterium | reverse complement strand
AAAGCGACACGATAACGGGCAGCGCTTATGAGTGTCAATTTGCTGTTATGAAGGTATGCAGGGATAATGCGATAGGAGCCGATTCTCCTACTATATTGTCGGCGCTCGAAGACTGTTTCCTTTTAGGGGTAGACGTTATTAATATGAGTTTAGGATCTAATTGCGGTTTGAGTATGGAGTATGTTGACAAACCAGTCAACGAAGCTTACGAAAAACTTTTTGACGCAGGCATTATTGTTTGTGCGGCGGCAGGCAACGCTTTTTATTCGGCATATGATTCGGCTTTAGGTCAAACAGCGTCAGTTTACCCGACAAACGGCGTAATTTGCAGCAGCGGAAGTTATTATCAGACGCTGTGTATAGCAAGTCTTAATTCCACAAAATCATTTTATATGACGGCAGACGAAAAGAATTTTCATATTACCGCTGACCCGTATGTTTACGGCGAAAGCTACACCGAAACCGTTATTAATAAACTTTTAGGCTCATACACTTCTAAAAATTACGATTATGTAAAAATCGGCAACGGGGGTGTAATAGACGCTTACCAAAATAAAAATATAAACGGCAAAATTGCCGTTGTTGAAGGCAGTGCCGAAATATCTTTTTTGGATAAGCAGCAAAACGCTTTTAATGCCGGCGCTGCGGCTTGTATTATTTATAATAGCTCCTATCATTCCTTAAGCGAAGGTTTAGATTCTTCTGTTATTCCAAGTTTCTTTATCGGCAAGGACGATGCTTCGCTGCTTAACGAAACCGGCACCGTAAATTTTTCTAAAAGCAAATTTACATATGTTATGTCGGAGTTTTCAAGTTGGGGACCCAATGAAGATTTGTTGATTAAACCCGAACTTACTTCTTACGGCGGGAGCGTTTACAGCGCTGTTATCGGCGGCGGATATGCTTCTTATTCGGGTACAAGTATGGCGACGCCAAATGCGGCTGCGGCATGCGCCATTGTTAAACAATATATGGCAGCTCTCCCTTACTACGCTGATTATTCGGATTTTGATTTGGCAATTGCCGTCAAAAACAAGCTGATGAGTACCGCAGATATTGTGTATAACATCAACGGTAATATAGCTTCGGTGCGTAAACAGGGTGCAGGCAACGCAAATATCGAAAATGCTATTGACAGCCATTCAAATTTAACTTCTTTTTATACCGGTCAAGCTAAAATCGAATTAGGTGATGACAGAAATAAAACAGGCAAATTCACCCTTGATGCGCTTTTGACAAACGACAACGGCGGAATCAGTACATATAATGTTTCGGCATTAGCGGCGGCTGCAAAGATAAGCGCAGACGGTCTTGTTATGACAAACAATCTTATAAACCTTGATTGTTTAGTTACGGTGTTTGTTGACGGACAGCAAACAAATACAATTATTACAAACTCTTCTTCTAACCGTATTAAGGTTAAAATCACACTGTCTCAGCAAGCCAAAGATTATTTGAATCAATACGAAAACGGAATTTATGTCGAAGGTTTTTTGGTGCTGTCAAATAACGACGAAATTTTGAGTTTGCCTTGGCTAGGTTTTTACGGCGATTGGGCAAACGTGCCTTCCTTTGATACTTCTTCTGTCGATAATGAGGAAATCAAAATAGCGTCTTTAAGGATAACGGGCAATTATAAAGGTTATAAGGACTCTTATGAATATAAGTATACCTTAGGGGCATATGACAAAAACGGTACGCCAAACTTTGACTTTTGTGCATTAAGTATCGATAATAACGGAATTAAAAATATCAACAGCGTAACAGTACCGCTTTTACGCAGTACGCCAAACTTAAAGCTTTATGTAACAGATAAAAACGGAAACTTGATTTGGGAAAAAGCTTTAGGCAAAAAGGAAAAAGCATATTACGATACTTCAACAAGCAAAACTAACATCGTCGAAATAACAAATATTGATTTTGACACTGTTAAAACTTATTCTAACAAAAGGCTTAATAAAGGGGAATATTATACCTTTACGATTTCAACGGCATTGGAATACGGAAGGGTAAGGGATGCTAACAAAATTTCCGTCCCGATATATATTGACGGAATTGCTCCTGCATATGACTTCAGCAAGTTTAGCGTAAAAAGAGAAAACGGCAGAGTTTATCTTAATATGTCGGTATTTGATGACCATTATTTATCTGTCGTTAAGGTATACGCCGCTTCTAAAAGCGGAGATTCGACCACAGTAGGTATGCTAAAGGGTACCTATCCTGTTTATAACTTTGTCAGCAATAAGTTTAATGATTTGACTTTTGATATAACCGACAGCTTAAGCGGTTATTCGGGACAATTCATATCGGTTTATATGGCAGATTGTGCATTAAACAATGCCGCAGTTTTGCTTTCTTTAGAGGGAATTTAATATGAATACAAAAGCTAAAATAAAATCGGTAAGTTTTATTGTGGTGCTGCTTATAATTGCTTTTGCATGCGTCGCTTGTGCAGCTACATTAGAGATTGACGTTTCGGCGGTTGGCGAGGTGTGGTGTGTCGGTTATGAATATGATTTAAGCGGATTGATAATTAACTTAAAGCGGGGGATAAAAAGAACTAGATTAAGCCTTGACGAAGTCACAGTTTCGGATGTGGATACCGCAACATTAGGCGAAAAAACCTTAACCGTTACATACGGCAAATTAAGCCGTAGTATGAAGGTTGTCGTGGCGGACGCCAACATAGTTACATATATTGACGGCGATTTTGTAAAAAAGGAAATTGTATATAAAGGCGAATGCGCAGAGGATATTGTTAGGGAATCCACCGATACGAGCTTTTTTTGCGGATGGTATTTAATTGATGCGCCTTATGATTTTTTGCAAGCAGTGTCGTCACCGTTGACTTTAACTGCACACAGAATTGGCGTTAACGAATACCGTCAAATCGTAAAAAGCGAATTTAATAATTTGTATCAGCAGTGGACTGCCCCAAATAGTCAATACAGTTATCTTGAAGCCGATTTACTTAATTTACAGACGATATATCAAAATGCTTACGATACTCTTGATTCTCTTGATACTGTTACAAAACTTACAAAAGCATTATCTGACTTGCAAACGGCATTTTTGGCAATTCCTACTGAGTCTGTAAGAGTTGACGAGTACTGTTTAACGGTTAAAGGGGAGTTTGAGATTATTATTGCAGAGTGGAAAAAAG
>CALGIK010000052.1 GCA_937915515.1 uncultured Clostridia bacterium | reverse complement strand
AAAATGCGTCAGCAAAGGAGAAAAACAATGGCTAAAAAAATATTAGAAGTAAAAAACATAAAAAAATATTTTCCTTTGCAAACAAACTTCTTCGGTAAAACACAGTCTTGGGTAAGAGCGGTTGACGACGTGTCTCTTTATATCGAAGAGGGCAAAACGTTAGGCATAGTCGGAGAGTCAGGCTGCGGCAAAACAACATTAGGACGCACAATTTTAAGATTGCACGAACCTACAGGCGGACATATATATTTTGACGGCAAAGACATCACCAACATCTCTAAAAAGAGTTTGCGTAAAATTCGTCCTCAGATGCAAATAATTTTCCAAGATCCGTACAGCAGTTTGTCGCCCCGTATGCCGGTAGGCGAAATAATCGGCGAAGCAGTACGTGTTCATAAAATTGTTCCTAAGGAAGAATATAAAGACTACATTTTAGATGTAATGAAGAAATGCGGACTTCAAACGCATTATTTTGAGCGTTATCCGCACGAATTCAGCGGCGGTCAGCGTCAGCGTATCTGTATTGCCCGCGCTTTGGCTCTTAATCCGCGTTTAGTCATCTGTGACGAGCCGGTAAGCGCCTTGGACGTATCAATTCAAGCTCAGATAATAAACTTGCTTAAGGATTTACAGAAGGATTTCGGTTTTTCTTATATGTTTATTTCACACGACTTGTCAGTTGAGGAGCATATCAGCGATAACGTCGGCGGTATGTATTTGGGCAGCTTGGTTGAAAGCGGACCTAAGGAAAAAATCTTTTCAAATCCGATGCATCCTTACACAAAAGCATTGTTCAGCGCCGTCCCTGTACCCGATCCCAACGTAAAGATGAAACGTATAATATTAAAAGGGGATATTCCTTCACCTGCAAATCCGCCTAAGGGCTGCAAGTTCCATACTCGCTGCAAGGAATGTATGGATATCTGTAAGGAAATTACTCCTTTCTTTAACGAATACGAGCCGGGCCATTTCTGCGCTTGCCATTTGTATGCTCAAAATCACGAAGCATTGAACAATTATATGGTTCTTAAAAATTATTTATCAGGATACAAAGCAACGCAGGAAAAGATTGACCAAATTAAATCCCTTACCGACAAAAAGCTTTCTTCCTACGACAGCTTAATGGTTAAAATGTTTATTATCGACGAAAAGGTCGAAATTTATCTTAAAGGTAGAGCGTCAGACATAACAGAATTTAATGCAAAATACTTAGTTAACTCTGCAAAAGTAATAAAAGAGCGTAAATTTTCTCGCGTACCCATTAAGTTTAAGGTAGAAAATGAAGGTGATTTGTCTGCCGCAAAAGATTTGATTGATACGCTTATGAGCGCCAACGGTTACTTAAAAACCGCTACCAACGAGGTGACTTATACCTTTACTTCTTCCGATGATAACGAACGCCGAAGCGGCAGCGTGCTGTCTATTAAGCCGTTAATAATTGATTCCGAAATAAACAAACGTAAGGAAGCAGCGGAAGCATTAAAAGAAAAAAAGGTATAGTAATTAAAACTTTTTTATTAAACCTAACATTAACAATTAACTAAAAGAATCTCATTATTAAAATTTAACGCCGCTAAAAAATTAGCGGCGTTTATCGTGTACTTTTTAAAGAAGAATATGAAACTAATTAAGGTAATAGTCACGTTATTCATTGTTCTCTTTAAATTTTAACCATTAGGGTAGATGTTAAGTTTAAAAGTAAGAAAGAGATATTTCTTATAGCTTTTCCATATAATCTGTTATATCTTTGTATTTCTGTAAAAAATCTCTCTTTTCCTCATCAGTCAGATTTTTTAAAGTATATTCGGCGTTTTTTAAAAACATTTCACTTTCTTCATTCATTAGCTCATTTCCTTTATCTGTCAGAGAAATGTATACGTTACGACGATCATTTTCCTTCTGAATACGTTTTGCAAAACCTTTTTTTACCAAATCGTTGACTAATTTTGATAAATTTCCTTTATCACAATTTACATCATACGCAATTTTGCTCATTGTTCCTTCACCGACACGTTTTAAATAGAACAAAACGTTCAAGCGGTCTTTCGTATTTTACGTCCTTAGTAAAAACGAATTTATTGTTGTACAGCATTATATGCCGGCTCATAGTTTTACCGACTTCATTAGCATAGTTTTTGAATTGTTCTTCGTTCATATTATATCCTTAATATATATTAATAAAAATATTATAAAAAAAATAGTTGTAAATGTCAACAAATTTCATTGACAAATTAAAAAGTATATTGTAAAATTACAATGGTTGTATATTACAACAAACATTTATTAAATCGCTATCTAGCGAAACATAAAAGGAGGATATATGAAAAACAAATTAGTATTAATGCTTATAGTATTAGCAATTAGTCTATTAGCATTGACAGCTTGCGGTTCTGCTGTTTTTAAGGTTACGTTTGACCTTAATTACGACGGTGCCAACGATTTTGATATCGGCATTATTAAGGGCGAAACGTTGAATCAACCTTTTGAGCCTCAACGTGAGGGATACATATTTGATGGCTGGTTCAATGAAGAAAGTTGTATGACTTCTTTTGATTTTGACGTAAAAGCACAAGAAAACAGAATCGCATACGCAAAATGGAGTCCAATACAAACAGAGCCGTTAACTTTTACAGTGAATTTTGTCGGAGAAGATTTAGAGGACATGACAGTTACCGTCAACAAAGGCAGCACGGTTTATCAACCGATTTACGGTCAAAAGGTAGGTTATGAGCTTACTTGGTATAATGGGGAAACAGAATATGACTTTACTCAAAAAGTAAACGACAATTTGACATTGACTGCTAATTGGAAGCCTTTGGTTACTACTTGCACAATCACCTTTGCTGGTGACGATATAGAAGAAGTATCAATAAACGTCAACAAAGGTACAAAGATTTATCAACCGAATCTTGGACAAAAAGAGGGTTATGATCTTTCTTGGTACAACGACGAAACATTATTTGATTTCGGTCAAGCAGTAGATAACGATCTGACTCTTACCGCGCATTGGACAGTTCAGCATCGCACTGTTACCTTGCTTGATTTTGATGAAACAATATTCGGCGAAATGCTGGTAGATTATGGCAGCTCTTTGACCGAAGAAGAATTGACTGATGAGTTAGGTATACCTTTTCACGAGTATGAAATTTTTTATGAATTTGACGGAATAGATGGCGATTTAACGGAAATTAAATCAAATATTACCGTTAAGCCGATTTATAAATGCAACTGCTTGCCTGAAGAAATTTTCGATTTTATGTTACTTCCTGACGACACGTATGGCATTAAAATACGCAAAAATCAAGACTTCCGTGCTTTAAACCTAACAGGAGATTATGTAATGCCGTCATATTTTAACGGCAAACCTGTAAGCACCATTCTTTACGAAGGCATGTATTCGGCATACGGCGCTCTCAATGGTATTTATCGGCTGTTTATCCCTGAGACCTACCGCGTGATACAGAACTACGCTTTCAAAGATTTTCATGCTTACCAAATAGTCTTTGCTGAAGGATTGGAAGAGATTTGGGCAAACGCATTCTTTTATTGCTCTTCGATGCTTGATTTGCCCGCGAGTTTAAACTACATTGAGTATTTTGCTTTTTTAAACTATGGTGAAAAATTCGGAGATGGGGTTGTTTCTACTGCGAATGTGAGTTTAAACCCTGAAAATAATTATTATTCAATGGAGGATGGATTATTAGTTTCTGCTGATCTGAAGACACTTGTATTTGTTAACAGATATAAGTCTTTACAGAATTTGATTATTCCTGAAACTGTAGAGTACATCTATCCAGGATTATGCTACAACAGCTATGCTTTGCAAACGGTTACTTTTGAGGGTAACATAAAAACAATTGGAGCAGGCGCGTTTGCCAACATAAGAGGCCTTCAAACAGTAAACTTTAACGGTACAGTGGAGCGTATTGAAGGCTATGATGCAGCTTACATTTTAAAAAATTCTTTGTCAAAGGAATACCTGCCTGTTACGGGAGCGTTTTTCAATTGTTTGAGGATAAGCCAAAATAATTTTAATTTACCGAGTGGTCTTAATTTCATCGGTGATTTTGCTTTCGGAAAAAGCGAACTTTCTTCAATCATTCTTGATGGTAGTATTGAGCATGTAGGTAAAGGAGCTTTCTTTGCAGATTATGGCATACTGACAGAAATCATAGTGACAGAAGAAAATGATTACTACTATAGCGACAGTGATCGCGCTTTGATAGAAAAAGGTACGGGAATAAACGCTGGAGATACATTTTTGCTATATGCGCCTATTCAAGAGGATAAAAACAATGCAATCGATTATGTTATACCAAACGGAGTAACCTCACTTGCGCCTCATGCTTTTTATAAAGCGCATTATCTTAACTCTCTTACCATACCAGAAGGAGTCGAAAGTATTCCAGGTGGATTCATGGAATCATCCTTGTTAGAAATGTCTTTTGATGCTGAATTAAATTTAATTGAAACATACTACGGCATAAAAACGTTAATATTACCATCTACTCTGAAGGAAGTACTGTCCTACGATTACGATTGGGCACCAATTTTTAATAACGATTTCTATCCTGCTTTTACTGTAAATTTACTTGAGACTATTAGTTGGCCAAAAGGCTGTAATATACAAAAAATAGATTATTGGTCTATCGTTATAAGCGAAGATATGATAAACTTTGAGATACCAGCCACTGTTGACGAATATTTAGACTATATATTCAGCACTCGGAATCTATAGTCTAAATGGTAAACTAATTAACGTAAATATAAATAATAGTAAATACATTTCTTTTAGCGGGTGGCTCTTTGAAAAACTAGGTAACAGCGAGCTTAAATTAATACAGATACCGCATGAATCCGATTACGCAAACGGCGAACTAGTTTGGCCAGATGTTGGTGAGTATGCGATAACGGAGATAGGCACGGATAGTTTTTATGGAATTTTTGCTACAATGGAAGACGGCGATTGGAAAGGTATCACTTCAATCACCTTCCCAAATTCAGTTAGGAAAATCCATAAGTACGCCTTTAACCAATGTACGGGTATAAAATCAGTCGTATTTCCTGCTAATCTTGAATACCTCGATGATTATGCGATGTGGGGAATGGTCAATTTAGAGAGCATCATTTTTAATGGCGTTTTACCCCCTCGTATGGGTAGAGATGTATTTTATGCGTATGATTTTAATTTCGAAGGCTTCCCTCCACAGGCTTCAATTAATATACCTTATGGCAATTATCTTAATTGGCATGATATTCTCTTCGCGTTAGGTGAAGACTATGCAAGTGCACTTGTAGTTCCCGACAAAAACAGACTGACCTATAATTTTAACTATAACGACGGCACAGAAGGTATTACGGATGGAAGCTACGTGATGGAAACAATGTTGTTAATCTTTATGCAAAATGGAGCAGCACAAAAACTCAAGACGGGAAAGCTCCTATTACCTCTTACGACATAACAGAGGGAAGCTTAACTGTAAACGTCACCGAATGGAGCAAAATATGGTTTGAATTTACGCCCAATCGTGACGGTCTGTTTATGCTAAATATGAATACCGATATTGTCGTTTACGAATGGTACTGCCTTTATATTAATGAGGAAGGCGTATTAGAAACTATGTGGACATCCTATTTTTACGATGAAGAAGCGGATAAGGAGTATGAAGGATGGGCAATGGATGCCGGCGTTACCTATTATTTTTGCTGTGCTTTCCAAAATCAAAATGTTTTTACCGGCGAGGAAGTGCCTACGGGCGAATATGTATTCAAAGTAGATTGGCTGTGCGAAAAACCCGCAGAAGAAGAATACGACTAAAATCTATTGTTACTTGTTTACCTCCTAAATTTAAGGGCGCCAATATCGGCGCCCTTGATTGTAATAGAAAACCCCGCGCTAGGCGCGGGGTTCAGTAGAAGTTATACTTATA
>CALGIK010000051.1 GCA_937915515.1 uncultured Clostridia bacterium | reverse complement strand
GAACTGCCGTCAAGAGTAGTAGAAAACGGAATAGAAAAAGCCTTCACCTATAATGAACCATTTATGCTGTTAAACTCTAGTCAGACCTTAGGAAGCGATTACCCCAATTTTATAAACAAGGACCACAAAAATCAATTCAGTTACGATAACTATCAAGAATGTCTAACCAGTATTAATGCCATCGATCCGATAGACAGCAGAGTTTTGGCACAAAATAATTTGTCCTTTGATACAAGTGGCAGGCTAATAAACGTTAGTGAGCCGATGACGGGGCATAATTTCCAGTTTGAATATAATAAGTTTGGTGAAGTAACAAGATATAGAGATAAAGGCTCTACTTTGCTGGAAAAAGAAGTGTTTAAAAACCAAACATTTTACGATATATCTATAAACGCCTATGAACATGCTGATAAGATTAGAGAAATACGGCATCGAGACATAGTAACTGATATGTCGGAAGTGATAATAGACAAATACGCCAAGCCGCACGCGCAAACTTATTACTATACTACGCCTGATTCACAATTGCCTTATGTTGTGGCTGTAAAATACTCTTATCAGGACGAAAATGTATCTTATCCTAATGGGGATGAGCATACTTATAATTTCAGCGAGAGCTCTGCTATCGCTAAGGTTGCACAAATTTATGATCCGTTTGAAAATCAAAACTATTATTATTACTACAATGAGGAAAATCAACCATGCGGTTATAAGGCGGAAGGCAATTATCTTGGCGCTAAGGCGCTTACGGTACAGCAAACGGACGCTTACGAAACTCAGTATAATTTTCACAACGATGGAGTTATACGTTCTTCAAAGGTTCTCTATCAGGATAGCGCAGAAAATGTTGACAATAGGATATATATAGAACCAAGGTTATGCAAAACAATAGATAAAGACAGCGGTTTTTCTGATAGCGAGCTTGATTTTGAAAAGTCTTATGAATATGATGCTATAGGAAGGATAAAAACGGTAAGAATAAGTTCCGAGCTGTCGCAAGATATACAAAGTAAAGTATATACTGTGCGCAATACTGAAAAATTTTATCCTAATAATATTAATTTTTTAAATGAATTAAAGCATGAAGTTAATTGTGGATATATGGTAGGTGAGTCAATTACTAAGTACAGCTCTATTATTTCTCAAAGTTATAGTTATGACAAAATAGGAAATTTGCTTTCTTCAACAGAACAAGGAACGGCATTTAGCCAATTTTGGGATAGCAGTAATCAACCTCAACCAAATATCCAATTAAACACAAAAATAGATTACCAATATGATCACTTAAACAGAATAAAAAAAGAAACAATAAATGATTCAGACACATTAGAATACATATATTCGAATAGAGGTCTCATTACATCAGTAAAAAAGAATAATGCGGAAATTAAAAGATTTGATTACGAATCGGGACGTAAGATTAAGTTAAACGGCGTAACTATCGAATATGATAACTACGGAAACATTATCAAACGTGCAGGAAAAAATTTTGTTTATGATTACCGTAATTTGCTTACGCAAAGTGATGAAGCATTATATTATTATAACCATCAAGGTGTTAGGTATAAAAAGGGGACAGTATCGAAGAGTGTACAATATTACCTTGACGGCAGCAGGATTTTAGGCGAGGATTGGAAAGTCGACGAAACCTTTCAAACAAAATTACGTTACTTTTATGACGCCGAAGGAATAGCAGGTTTAAGATACAACAGCAAAAATTACAACTTTTTACGAGATGGTTTGGGTAATGTCAGCAAAATAATGTATCGCAACAAGCTGCTGGCAGAATATTATTACGATGCTTGGGGAAATTGTACTGTAGGTTATTTTGATGCGGTTACTCTTACCGATGACGAGCTATTTGTTGTTGAAAACAACCCATGGCGATGGAAAAGCTATTAT
>CALGIK010000050.1 GCA_937915515.1 uncultured Clostridia bacterium | reverse complement strand
CCGTCGTGCAAAGGCGACTTAGGGAAAAAAATAGTTTCGAGCAGTTCGCTGCTGATTTTAGCGTTTATATAAGTGCCGCTTTCGATTATATAGTCATAAATACCGTCTTTCACGACTATTATCAGTGCTCCTACGTCTGTTTTAGACATATTTTGGCAAGCCTTAACAATTTTAGAAATACTTGCTTCTATATCCTCTTGAGTTAAAACTTCATCCTTTTCGCCGTTTACCAAATAAAAACGTTTTTTAAAGCTTGACTTAAATATATCTCTGCGCAATTCGTTGCGGTAAAGGATGAGCGTCGCAAAAAAATAACAGCATAATAAAGCGATAAGCCATATCCTAAAAAATTCAATATTTGAGCTTTTGCTTAAAAACGTGATAGCAAATACAATTAATGTCGCAATAAATAGTATATAAGAAAAAAACAAGCTGTTGTGACGTATCGCATAAAAATAAACAAATAATACCGCCGCAACCAATATGACAATCATTATTGCGTCGGTGAAGTCGAAATTTTTGAAAGTATCGGCTATATATGCCGCAAATTTCATATTTTTACCTCCCGATTAATATACAACATTTTAATTTTCTTTGCAAGCTATTTGTCTTATCTGTACAGCATTTTTTATCTGTTATGTTTAAAAAATTCCAATATACAAATTTACCCGTTCTTTAACAAAACGGGTAAAATCTGAAAAAACTTTTTGTATTTTGCCTAGTAATTATTCGGTAGGTCTTACAAGATAGCTGCCTCTGTTTTGCAATAATACTTTTGTGCCTTCCGCTATCGCAGTCAGAGGGTTAGGGGATACTCTGGTTTTAAGACCTATGTGCTTTGTAAAGAATTCGCTGATGCCGTCGATAAGGGCGCCGCCCCCGTTGAGCCACATGCCGTTTTCGATAATATCGGAAGATAATTCGGCGGGAGTTTCCTGCAGAGCTTTTAATATTGAATTTGAAATAGTCAAGAAAAACGGACGTATAATATCACGGATTTCGCTTTGCCTTAATATAATCTGACGGGGAAGACCGCTTAAAACATCACGGCCGTTGGCGTAAGTTTTCTTTTCGTCGTCAAAATGATCTCTTAAAGAGCAAATTTCCTCTTTTACGCGTTTTGCCGTTTGCTTTCCGATAAGCAGACCGTAATTATATTGAACATAATTCATAATAGCATTGTCAAAATAATTGCCGGCAATACGGACAGATTCGCTGACCACTACGTCGCCGAGAGACAAAACACCTATATCTGTTGTGCCGCCGCCGATGTCGATCATCATAGAACCGTTAGAGCTGTAGATATCTAATCCTGCGCCAATTCCGCCTGCTTTTATCTCTTCCTCGATAAAAACATCGGGCACACCGAGTTTATGGGGAAGGTCAATCATAGCATCGCGCTCAATTTGAGTGACTTCGCTTGGCATGCAAATAAGACAAGTTGCGGTACTCAAGTTGATATCGTTGTTTTCCGCCTTTTTTAAAGCAATTTCAATCATTGTCATTGCTGCGGGCATATCCGAAACCACACCTTGAGAGAGCGGACTTACCACCTTAATGCCGCGGTGCTGTTTGCCTACCATTTTGGCGGCATTGTAGCCTACTGCTAAAACCTCGCCGGTCTCGTAATCATATGCTACTATGGATGGCTCGTTAAATATTATACCTTCACCTTCGACATAAACAAGCAAGTTTGCAGTGCCTAAATCTATACCGATTTTAGCGTGTCTCTTTGTGAAGCTTTTCATTACATTATGTATCTTAGGATTTGTATTGAATTTTGCCATAATCACTTCTCCTTATTATAGTTGTAAAGGATTAACAAGGTAATCCCCACGGTTTTTTAGCAAGAATTTTGCCCCTTCTGCAACACAGGTAAGTACGTTTCTGCAAACTTTAACGGGTACATTAAGCCTGTGACTGATAAATTCATCCACACCTTTTACTAAAGCACCGCCGCCTGCGAGCAATATACCGTTAGAATATATGTCGGCTGATAATTCCGGCGATGTCTCCTTAAATACCGAAGAAATCAATTTTACAATTTCCTCATAAACAGGGACAATTATATCCTTGACGTCTTCGCTGGATATGTCTACGTATTTAGGTATACCTAAAACGATATCTCTGCCCGCATAACGGTTAGATATAGGCGTTGCATTTGTGCGCAAGTCGGATAATTCTATCTTAGCTAACTCGCTGGTGATTTCGCCGATCTCAACCTTATACTTCTTTTTGACAAATTTACCGATTTCGGTATTAATGTAATCACCCGACTTTCTGATGGTACGGGACAATACTATATCGCCGAAGGATAATACGCCTACGTCGGTAGTACCGCCACCCATATCGACAATCATTGCACCCCTGCTCATAAAAATATCCAATCCGGCTCCCATTGCGCCGGCTTTGATTTCTTCTTCGACAAAAACGTCTTTAATATTCATCGATTTTATTAATTCGATTATCGTATCACGCTCAATCTTAGTGACTTCGGACGGGCAACAAACTACCGCTACGGTGTTTGACAACTGTCTTTCGGTCATCGCTTCGACTTTGCCGAAAACGTATTTCAAAAGTTCCCTTGCGGCATGCATATCGCCTATAACGCCGTTACGCAAGGGTCTAATAAGGATAATTTTTTCGTGGGTTTTACCCAACATTTTTTGTGCCTCGGTACCTGCTGCAACCACCCTTCCGCTGTCGCGATCGAATGCAATTATTGAAGGTTCATTAAAAATAATGCCCTTCTTTTCCATGTATACGATCATATTGGCTGTACCCAGGTCAATTCCTAATCTAAATTTTTCTGAAGCCATAATTTTCCCTCCCTTATCTATAATCGCCGAAATAACGACGCTTGGAAATCTTAAGTAGTTGTTTTGTGCCTTCGATAACCGAGTTTATGGGGTTATCGGCTAAAACTACTCTGACCATTGATATTTCTTCAAAATACTCTTTAATACCGTCTATGAGAGCACCGCCTCCCGTAACCAATATACCTGTATCCACAAGGTCGCCCGAAAGCTCCGGCGGTGTATTTTCTAATGTGGATATAAGTGCAGACTTTATCGGCTCAAAACACTCAAGCATGATTTCTCTAATCTCTTCTGCGTTGATAACTACCATGCGGGGCAAGCCTGATACCAAATCGCGCCCTCTTGTTTCAAAGGTGCGTACATTGCCCTCCTCATTGATGGGGAGGTCGCCCGTTAGCGAAGAAAGATAAATCTTGAGTTGTTCCGCTGTTTGAGGTCCGATTTCGAGATTGTATTTTTCCTTAACATAATGCGTGATTTGTTTGTCAAAATAATCTCCTGCTGTCTTTACTGACCTTGACAGCACTACGTCACCCAATGAGATAACTCCAAAATCCGTAGTTCCGCCTCCTATGTCGATTACCAGATGCCCTAACGGTTTGTAGATATTAATGCCTGCTCCTATAGCAGATGCTTTTATCTCCTCCTCGATACGGGTATCCTGAACCCCCAACTCATTGCCCAGCGTTTCCAAAGCGGTTTTTTCCGTTTCCGTAATCTCCGTCGGCATGCATAGCATGAGTCTGTTGATATTATCGAAGCCTGACGCAAGCAGCTTTTCGATTGTGTAGACAATAATCTGACGAACCAGTTCTATATCAGAAATTACCCCTCCATGAATAGGTTTTTTTACCTCAACCTTATCGTGAGTCTTGTCTAACAGCGCTGCGGCATCGTCACCTACGGAAACAACCTTTCCTGTCGCCTTGTCGATAGCTATGATGGAAGGTTCGTTATAAACCGTTCCTCTGCCTTCTACATAGATGCGAAGGTTAGATGTTCCTAAATCAATACCAACATTTATCTTTCCTTCTTTAACCTTACCCTTACTAGCCATTTTAGCCTCCTTATAATATATATATCTTTGGGTATTTTATTATTGAATATAACGGTAACGCTTAGCTTGTCCGCTTAGTTATTTGTAATGTACTAAACTGTTCCGTCAGTCATAATAAGTTTAAACACAGAAGCACTCAGAGAAAACAAAGGCACAGTAACGCTATGCAAAACTCCAACATGCAATATGCTACATATGCATATTATTATAGCGTTAAATTTGTCAAAAAGCAACACTTTTTAAAAAATTATGAAAAAAAATGTTGAAATAGTGTTAAAGTGGTCAATTTTAACAAAAAAAAGTAGCGTTAAACAGATTAAAAAAGTTTTTTTTAGTTAAAATAGCCGTTTTAACGATTCTGAAGACCATTCATAATAACAGTAACGGCTTAACTTTTTTTATAGGCTTTACTCATTTTTCATATAAAATTTCTTTCCGCTCTAAACTAAAAACAATATCATTTTATCTAATACCGCATTTGATAAAGAGCTACACAAAACTCATTATGCTTACCTACACCCCAACATTTAACAAAGAACCATTAATATTAAGTTTGCCTCATATAACCATGCTCTGTCTTTTAATTTCGAATTTGTTATTTAAAGCAGATTCCTTTATAGAATTTACGAATACCAAAAAAGACAGCTTCATATTTTGATAAAAC
>CALGIK010000049.1 GCA_937915515.1 uncultured Clostridia bacterium | reverse complement strand
CGGGCTGCGATAATTCTTTAACGTCCTTTTCTCCCGGTTGCGGCGCTGCACAATTTTCCGTGCAATAAATATTGCGCACCTGATAATTGCCCATCCTTCCTATCTGAAACTTACTCTCGTCATCTTTAGAAACTTTACCGTATAACATTGGTTTAACATCTTCTTCCAATGAAACAGCGGTATTGCTGTATCTGCCGCAATCGTAGCTGATAACAATATTTTTGCCCTCTTTGCGTAATTGAGTGTCGTCTTTTAATACGTTGTCAGCGCATCCGCAAAGTATTGTTAGTGTTGCAGCTATCAGACATATTAATATCAATATCTTTTTTGTCTTCATTTTTTTCCCTATATCCGCGGCGGTTTTAGCGCCGCGGATTCGTTGAAATTTAGTATTATTTTTGGTATGTGTTTTTGTGTAATAAATTATTCGTATTTGTTTCTTGTGTCAGCTTTTCTTTTCTCTATCATCTTAGAGAATACGAATACATACAATACAAAGCCGATAGCAATTACCGCAGCAACAGCGCCGATAACCCATACTGCTGTTACAAGACTCTTAATTGATTTGAGAGCTTCGTTGTACAGAGATTCATAGTCTGTCGGTTTTTCATCAGGCTGTCCTGGCTTTATTTGCGCTAAACGCATTTCCGCTGAAGTTAATCTCCCGTAAGCCTTTGACAATAAGAATCTTTGTGTTGCATCAGATATACTGTCATAAGCTTTACGCGCCGCTACTATAGCCGCTTCGTCAGTAAGTTGAACCCTCATGGCATCCGGCAAATTATTAAGTATACCTTCGACTATTACCGATTGATCTGTCATGGTTGCAGCACCCGATACAATCGAGTCAAACATAATTGATACAATCCAGCTTTCATACGAAACGCCGTTTGTGGGACATACAGCTACCAAATTTGGAGCAGGCTCGTTAACATTTTCGGGATACCATGCAAAGTTAAAGTAGTAGTAAATTATAGGTACGCCTATAAGTGCACGGTAATTGATTATGCTGTCGTTTGGTCTTTCAATATCGTATATTCCGTTAGTGCGTAATTCATAGCCGTAAAATAAACCTTCAAGTTCGGGCATGCGCCAAGACTGGAATACAATAACTGATAATTTTTCGCATTTATCAAACGCACTTTCGCCTATGGTTTTAAGAGAACGCGGCAAATAAAGTGTTGTTACATGATTGTTTGCCATGCCTGCATAAGCGCCAATCCTTTGTGTGCCGTCCAATATCGTGACTTCTTTATCTGTTTTGCCGCCGGGCAAACTAATAAGCTCGTATCCGCCGTTAGGTAGCACCCTATATAACATACCGTTATCAACAAAGTAATTATCGTTTAGTTTAAAGGTGTTTGTTGTAAAAGTACCGTCAATAGTGGTTATTTGCTTTGTAAACTCAGAAAGGGTTTCAATTCCTGCGAAGGCTCCTTCACCAATAGCAACTTTATCGTCCTTATCGATTAATTTATCGGTAAGAGTGATAGAGTTGATCGCCGTAAAGCAAAGAGATAAACTACCGATCCTTGTTAATTCTCCGACTGTTAAATCAGATAATTTGTTGCATCCGTCAAAAGCTCCGTCAGGAATCTCTGTGATATTGACGGCATAGAAACTTGTCATATTATTATTACCGGCAAATGCTGCTATCCCCATGCTTGTTAATTTTGGAGCAATGACAGTTTGAAGTTTTTGGCAATTGTAAAAAGCTGCTTCGCCCATTTCGGTAATATTGCTAAAATCGATTGTTTCAAGATTAAAACACATATAGAACGTCAAATCGCCTATCTTGATATCTCTTTCGGCAGTGCCGAAGTTTACCGTTTTTAGACTTGATACATACATAGGCACATAGGTGTAATTGTTTGCTACCGATGCTTCATAATCTATAGTTGTATATGCAGCAAAAGCTTCCATACCGATTTCTTCTACTATCGGAGCATTAATTGTGTTTATCCAACAGTTATATGCAAACGCTCCGTCACCTATCTTTTTGCAGTTTGTTAAATTTAATGTCCTTAATCCGCTTCCCGGGTAAAAATCGGGGATAACAAACATTGTTTGTCCGCCTACATTTATTGCCTGCAACGGAGTACCGAAATTGTAACAGAATGCTCCTTCGCCAACTTCCTCAATATAATCAAGGTTAATCAGAGAGAGATTGAAACACGCCGCAAAACCAAAAGCAGGTATAACCTTTAGGTTTTCGCCTAATTCGACTTCCATCAATGCCGCATTTCCATAAAATGCACCTTCTCCTATTTCAGTTACGCTATCTAAATTCAGATAAGTATAGTATGAAGAAGATACAGAGCCAAAAGCAAATGATTCTTCGCCGATTTTTTGTGTTTCTGATAGATCAGGATTGACTAACGAGAAGCAATCAACAAAAGCGGAATTGGGTATTTCGATAAATTGAGTAAGGTCTATTTCTTGCATGCTTACACAAGCCGCAAATGTAGCTACGTCTATCGTGACGCTTTTGTCATCGGGTAAATTAACTTTTTGTAGACCCTGACAAAGGTAAAATGCTGCTTCGCCTAACTTAACATCCTTTCCGACAGTGACCTCAAGCAAAGCTTTCCCTAAATAGGGTGAGCCGTTGGAATCATATAAAATTTGAGCACAGTTAAAGAAAGCACCTATATCTACTGTTACTCCGTCGGGAATCGCTACGGAAGTTAAGTTATAGCATCCGGCAAATGCGAGTTCTCCGATGAGTGTTAGCGATGAGGGGAATTTTATAGAATTGATAATTTGATTTTCAGCAAATGCCCACTTATCAATGATTTCAATTTTTGATGCCGACAAATCAAGATTAACAATATCTGTTCTGCCTGAAAACGTCGTTTGACCTATTGTCTTAACATTAGAAGTTGCCCAATTATAACTGCTCGTCATATTAAAGCCGGGCGCAATAAGTAAAAATTTGGTAGAATCGCTGTTCAGTATTATAGCACCTGAATAAGCTGTTGTCAACGCAGTGTTTCCGCTTGCGACGGTAAATTTTTTAAGGTTATTGCATTTAATAAACACGCTTAAGCCTACATTGTTTAGTGTAGCATCTTTAGAAAAGTTTACTGTTTTTAATGTATCACAATTGTTGAAGCTGTAATCGCCTAAAGTGTCTATAGCACCGGTGAAGTTTACAACAGAAAGTCCGTCACAATTTTGGAACATAAAAGCAGGTATTGATGTATAAGGCAAGCTTATTGAAGCAATCTTGTTACATTCCTTAAACATGCCTTCTCCTAGCTTAGTGGAAGGATAAAGCGTTACATTGGAGAGTAATGAGCAGGCCTCAAATGCGTTTACTCCGCATATAGCAAGGTTAGGCAAATCAACGCTGGTAAGCTTATCACAATCTTTAAAGCAATAATTACCTATCCATCCTATTGAACTGAAGTCAAAGTTATTTAGCTTTTTGCAGTTATAGAAAGCATAATCGCCTAAAGTTGTTACGGGGCATTTTCCGTCGGCAATTTTTCCGATATTGATATTTGTTAATTCGGAACAGCCTCTGAAAGCACCTTCGCCTATAGCCGTCAGATAAGAACTGGTGCCAGGGGTAATCGTTGTAGGAAGCACTACTTCCGTAAGGTTAACGCAATCATAAAATGCATATTTTCCTATTGATTCAACACCTTCATGAATAATGACTTTGGTAATCTTACTGTTGCCGACATAGAAATATGGAGGGTTATTATAGGGAGAAGCAAGCTTTCCGCTGTCAAGATGAACAAATGCATAGTCACCTATAGCAGTATAGTAAACATCTGTAGGCAGAGTTACAACACCGTTTTCGTCTCCATAACCGTAGTATTTTGTCAATACATAGTTAGTAATTACAAAAGGATCTGAAACTTCAAACGACAAAGCTGTTGAAGTGTAATCTTTTCCGGTCACTTTATCTACAACCTTAACGCTGATACGGGTCGTACCTTTTTTATAGGTAGCAATGTAGTACCCTTTTATTATTGTTTCGTTTTCACCTTGAGAATTCTTTTTTGTTTCTGTAATCTCTTTCACCTCAGCAATGGAAGGATTTGTCGAACGCCATTCAAGTCTATACTCGTCAGGTATTACATTCCACGGCTCAAGAGAGTAATTTATTATCAGTTCCTCATTGGGATAAATTTTAATCGTATCAAAAGCTCTTTCCATGTTAGGATTCCAGGTCATACCGAGACTGTCGCGATAAAAACCTGTTTTAAAGGTATAACCGTCAAGTTTAATCTTTGTAGGATTAGCTTTTCTGTTATTGCCGCTTTCGGCTCCGACTGTTACGTTTATAACAGCGCTTCCGTCCCAGTGCGAACCGTTTGAGAACCACGGAGTATGCTTTTCTTCATCTTCAAAAAGAGGTTTATCGGTTATCGTAATAGTGCAGGTGCCTTCGTTGATTGCGTAAATCACACCGTTGTTTACAATTGCAACATTCGTATCTGAAGAAACCCAATTAAGTCCGTCCGTCCATTGGTTGGAAGGGGTAACGATAGGAGTAACAGTACGTGTCTCAAACATTTTCATGGTGATGTTTTGGTCGGCATCACTAAGTCTCAAGTTTGTAATGTTACGGGGCAACGAAATCGTATAATATGATTCGTTCATCGCATAGTCTTGTAAAATAATTGTCAAACAATCATTTTGATCGACATATTGCAGATAATCAGTTATATCAATTTCGATGGTTGAAATCGAATTCCTTTGTCCGCGTACAGGAGTCGCCATACCGGTAGATGTTATATAATTTTTACCGCCTTCTTTATAGAAATAGCCGACAAAAGCACCCATTGCATAATGGTTGTCATAAACATTTAGTTTTGCATAATAAGAATAAGGCTTATCGTAGTTGTCGACATTTTCCTTAATTCTATAGTCAACCTTAGTCAGCGTCGGGGCTTCATAGTCCACATAAAACTCAAACGAATATGAGTGATTGGGTACTTTTTCGCCTCCTTCATAATCGATACCTGCATTAATTGTCACTAAATACTTAGAGTTATTGGCGACGTTTAAGGCTTGTGTAAAGAACAGCATATTATCTAAAACAGTATCGGTCGAATCTTCGGTATTTTGACCGTCATAGATAAATGAAGGCATTCCTCTGAAAGATTTACGAATATTGTTGTAGGTTTTTTGTGTTACTATTTTGCCTGTATAATACTCGGAGATAGTAAAGTCCAACCATTTTGCGCCTCTGAGCAAACCCAAATATACGTTATACAGACCGTATGTAGTATCAACATAGTAGCCCATTGCATTGCGGTCTCTGTCGGGATTGATTGGCGTCTCGTTAGCCGGTAAACTAAACAAGTAGGATCCCATCGGTAAAATGTAAGTATTTTTAAGGTATTGCTCGCTATATGGACGTATATCAAGATAATAAGCCGAAAGCGGAGTAGTGGCAAATACGGTGGCCTTTAATTTTTCATCTTCCGTAAGGGTACCGTCGTTTTTGCTTGCTTCGACGTCGTAATAGTCTTGGTCAAACATGGGAGCATCATTCCAATTGCCGTAAAACGCCAAATATGGAATGTTAAGGTTGTAGCTGCCCGCTTCTTGCGCAACTAAACGCGCAAACCCTTCAACATACATACCGTTTGCAAAATTAGCTAAATACGCTTTTGCTTGAGCACTAATAGTTATGGTAATAGAAATTTTGGCAGTAGCTCCGCTTTCTACGGAAACTATTCCGTTATTACATATAGCATCATTGACTTTAATGCTTATATTGCTGTCTTTTAATACTTCTGCTCTCTCTTTAATCGAGAATACTTCGTAATCCTCTACCCAAGAGAACTGCTCTGTCATAACATCGGTGTCGATAGCATAGCTTAAAGCGCTTGATCCCATATTAACCAAATTAAAATCAAGCTTATATACACCTGTCTTTTCTTTATCGTCATATAAACTCAGTTTAGTAAATTCGCTGCCGTCAACAGACAGATACGCTTTTGTATTAAGAGCGGCTGTAAGGTTTGCTAATCCTGCGCCTTGCTTACGCGGGCTGTAAGGATCGCCGTCTTCGTTGTTAGCAATGGTAGCCGTGCTCATCAAAATCTGATTTGCCATCGCCGTTACTTCTTGACGTGTAAGATTTGTATAGGTCTTTTGTAAATAATCTCTTATTAACAATGTCACACCGGCGAGGTTAGGCGTTGCCATACTTGTGCCGCTGTAAATTGCGTATTTGTTGCCGCCCGTTATGCTGGATAAAATATTGCCGCCGTGACCTGTGATATCAGGGTCAAGCGTTAAATTGGGCAACGGACCCCATGAAGAGAAGTCGGAAATAAAGGGGCCTGCGAGGTTGTTTCTGTCAAGTGTAATTGTGCCGGTAGGATGAGCCGCTATAGCCTTACCTGCTTCCATATTAATAGAGCAAGCAGGTATTTTTAAATCGTTACCTATCGACATTCTGATTACGCCGTTTGTATTGTTGTAAACTACAATAGCAAGAGCGCCTTTTGTATTAGCAGCCATTGCTTTTTCTTCAAATGTTATGGTACCGCGCTGAACCAACGCTATTTTATTTTGAACGTCTATTCCTTTATAGTCAAAAATAGAACCCAATCCCGGTACAGTAACGTATTCCAGTTTAACTTTACCGTTTTCAAATTGCGGAAGAGACAAATTGTTTTGTAATTTCCCTTCCAACATATTATAGAAATTATATTGAATAGAAGCTGCATTGCTGGCATTATCAAAGAAAGCGATTGTTTCGCCGTCGTTAGCCGATAAAAATTCCGACTTTATGCCGTTTATTGAAGCTACGGATGTAGTTGTGGAATAACTGGCAGGACTGCTGATAATACCTGTATCAGGATTAGAAGTTAAAGCTGTGCTGCCGTATGCGCTGTTCATATAGGAGTTGTAACTGTTGCCCGCTGCGACTATCATAGATATACCGGCTGTACGCAAACTGTCATAGAGTGTACCGATATAATTGCCCTCAGATACTGTCTGATATCCGCCATCCGAACCTAAAGACATATTAATAACGTCTACACCTAAGGTTATGCAGTCGGACAAAGCAGCCAAAAGGTCAATCTGACGTGCGCCTTGACGATAATCAGAGAAAACCTTCATGGCACATAGCTGCGCATCGGGTGCGACACCCGTAATTGTATTTGATCTGCCTACGATAATACCCGAAACGTGCACGCCGTGCGGATTATTTATAGGATAAGCGTTAGCATCTCTGTCCGCATAGTCAAATGCAAAAGGTATTTTTTTGCTCGAATAAACGTCGTCCACGGATAGACCCTGATAAAGATTAGTAGCTTCTAACTCACTCAGTTTATTTGCTATGTATTCTTTATCCATGGCGATATCTAATTCGTCCATGTTTTGTCTAAAAACTTCGTGTTCATAATCTATACCGGTATCAAGCACCGCAACAACTAAGCCTTCGCCGGTGTATCCGCAGCCTGAACTGTTAAAGATACCCGTGCTATATACGCTTACTTCGTTTGATACTATTGTTTGAGGTACATCGTAAACTTCCGAAACAATAACATTTTTAACAGCAGAATATGCTTTTAATTTACCGATATCGCCAAATCTGATTTTTGCGGCAAAACCGTTTAATATCGAAGTATAGTTGTATTTATATTCGATATTGAGTTTAGCTTTGCTAAAAGATTTCATAAGTGTGCTCTGCTGAATAAGCAAGTTTGTTTGAGTTAAAGCACCTTGGCGAGAAGTAACATACTCTTCTAAGGAAGAATAGTTTTGTTTTTCGGTATTGTTGTATTGTGCCAAAAGGGAATCCCCTTGCATTTCTACAATAACCCAAATTTCCTCATCCGCATCAAAACGCTCAGTGTTTGTAATAGCATCTAACTCATCTGATGTGGTCAGCATGCCTTCGGCAAACACGTTGGGATCAAACTTACGGGTGTAATCACCGTTCAACTTAGAAAAGCTGTCAGATTTTACACCTTCATTAGTCACTGCGGATGTGTTGGCTGCGCTTTTAGCTTTTATGCTCTCGTTTAACGGCGCATAACCCGCCATTACAATAGAACATATCATTACAAGCGCTATAAACACAACTAGTAACTTTCTGTTTTTCATGTAGATACCTCCAATTATTTTTACGTGCCGAACGGTATTTACGCAACATGCATTTAATCATTTTAACATTAATACCGTCGCCATGTCAATTCAAAAATAAATTTTTGCATTCGACTTTTAAATTAATAAGGAATATAAAAATATTTAACATATCCCATACTAATTTAGTTTTCACTAACATAATAGCAACAGACAGTGAAATATGCGTGACGAATAAAAAAAAAGAAAAACACATTGTTGTGATTTTTTATGCAAATTTCATAATAAACCTAACATTAATATAAAAATTGTCTATCTTTATCATTTTTTGTTATTGCGCTTGATTTTTGCATTGCATTTGGCTATAATATTTGACTATGATAGATTTATTAAATGTACTGTTTGATGCTTTATTAGACAGTATAAAACTGCTGCCTTTTTTGTTTTTGGTTTATTTCTTTATAGAACTTATTGAGAATAAATCAAGCAATAATTTTAAATCCTCTCATTTGCTTAACGGCGGCTTATCTCCCCTAATAGGAGCGTCGGCAGGAATGATACCGCAATGCGGTTTTTCTGTTATGGCAACCAACCTTTTTTCTTGTCGCCATATAAACGCAGCGGCTCTTATAGCTATTTATATTGCTACCAGCGATGAAGCTTTGCCTATTATGCTGTCTGATGTTGCTAATGTCCCCGATATTTTTTTGTCGGTTATACTTCCTCTTATTTTGATTAAATTTGTTTTGGCGGTAATAGTCGGCTACGCAATTTATTTTTTGTGCAAGTCGCCAAAGAGTATTTTTAACGGCGATCAGATTAAAATTGATAACGATAACAAAACAGTTGCTTTGATACAAAATCACGGTTCAGCGGCAAGCTGCATTAAAGACAAGCATTTTGATATAATCACTTCAACGGTAACAGACGACCATGACGATGTAGGCTGCTGCGGTCATAATATAACCAAAGAAACAAGTAAAGCAAAAAAATACTTGCTCCACCCTCTTATCCATAGCGCAAAAATATTTATTTATATATTGATAATTAATGCCGTATTCGGTATAATCATTTTTCACTTAGGCGAAAAGGCAATTAGCGACGCTCTCAGTTCCGTCGGATATTTTCAGCCGCTGTTTGCTACTTTTGTAGGACTTATACCAAACTGCGCTTCTTCGGTAATTTTAACGCAACTGTTTGTCAGCAAATCAATAACCTTAGGAAGCGCCATTGCGGGGCTTTCGGCAAATTCCGGGATAGCTCTTGCGGTGCTGTTTAAACAAAACAAAAACATTAAACAAAATTTTGCCATTGTGTTAACATTGATTACCGTGTCGGTTTTGACGGGCACATTATTAATGGTATTTGGAGTTGAGTTTTAACAAACAAATCCTCGCATAATACAAAAAATTCCGCAAGGGAAACCTTACGGAATTTTTTATTCTTAATTTATTATGCTTCGATCCACTTAGCATACAATTCGCCTTCTGGGGCAGAATCTAAGCTTTCGTACGTTTCTCCCGTAAATAGCGCATCGGTATACCAACCGCCAAAGACATATCCTTCACGGTATGGCATTTTTACAGCAAATGCACCTGTGTTAGTAATGCTTGAGCCGGACTTAGTAAAGGATACGACATAAGCAATTTCATTGGCGTCATAATCTAAAACGCATCCCCAAACAACAGGACGTGCATGTGTTGTACCAAACATAGAAGATGCGGAATAATTCCACGTTTTCCCCCATCCATCAGGTTTACTTTGTGCAGCAACATAAATGGTGAGGTTAGAATTATCTTTAAAGGCGCTGTTGGCGATTTCTGTTACACTCTCAGGAATGGTTATCGAAATCAAAGCAGAGCACTTATTAAATGCCGAACCGCCTATGCTGATTAGTCCCCTACTTAGGTTAACTGTCGTAAGAGCCGTACAGCTTACAAAGGCTGAAGCACCTATCTTGGTTATACTTTGCAACAATGTTATCGATACTAATTCGGTACATTTTTCAAAGGCATTTGCGCCGATTTCCGTAATATAATTCGGTATTGTTATTGCAGTCAATCCTTTTGGGGCAGCTTGCATAAGAATATAAGAATTATCTACTTTCTTAATCAATGCAACGCCGTTTTCCGTAACAATTTCGCCCAAAGCATTTATTGTAAACAATCCGTCGTCTTCAGGACTAACAATACTATCACTGTTAATGTTTTCTACAGCATAACATTGAGCAAAATCCGAATCGCCTAATACCGCGTTGCCGGGTATAGTAACCGTTTTTAAGGCTTTGCAATCATAAAAAGTATAACCTTTAAGGGTTGCGTCGACAGGAATTGTCACAGAAACAAGTCCGCACGATTGGAAAGCATACATGTCAATAGTAACCTTTTCAGGCAAATCAATTTCTGTTAAATTATTGCAGCCGGCAAAAGCGCCCATGCCGATATACGTTACCGTATTTGGAATAAATGCAGAAGTTATCTGTGTGCAGTTGTAAAACGCCTCATCAGCTATTTTGATAACAGGCAAACCTTGATATGCTTCGGGAATTACTAAATCTATATTGCCCTCGGCAGGCATACTTGTACCCTTGCTTACCATATAAGCTGTATCCTCATCGATTAAGGTAAAAGATAGTCCTTCAGACGCAAAAATTACTTGTTCCCAATGCGCATAGAGCGTTTTGTCGCTGAGCACATTCCAATTAGCTAAACTATTGCCGTTTTCGTCGGTATACTTATCTCCTTGACCGTCAGCTTGAGAATACCAACCTACAAACTTATAGTTATAAAGCGTAGGCACCGTCAATTGATAGTTATTGCTATATAAAACTTTTTCTGATGCTTTAGTATTACTGCCTGTCGCTCCCTGATAGTCATATGTCACCGTATACTTGTTTGGCGTCCATTTTGCATAAACAGTGGTATTTGATTTTATTACTTCCGTATCAAAATCAAATACCTCGCAATGTGACGAATCTTTATACCAATTGTCAAAAGCGTATCCCGTTTTTGTAGGATCTTCCGGCTTTTGTGCTTTGTCGCCTGATTTTATTGTTTGCACCGTCACCGTCGTTCCTTCATTGGTGTCAAACGTAACTTCATACTTCTTTACACAAGCAGTAAGCGCAAAACACAAAACAAGCACAGCGATAAAAACTATCAATAGTTTTGTTTGTTTTATCATACTTATCCTCCTTTTGTTATATAGCAATCTTTTAATCTCTTTCGTTATATTTAAGATTGCCGATTTTATGGTTATAAATTATCAGTGTAGTCTTCTAGCATTTTAGCATAGGAAACACTTGCCATTGACATAAACATGTCTTGTATATCCTGAGGCTGTTGCTCTAATTCTTCGATAAAGTCCTTCATATCGTGATCAAAGTCGGAATATAAGTCTCTGTTTACAGAATTATCCTTTTCGGATATTCCTGCTCCCGATTCTATCCATTTACGATATATATCAAGGTATTTTCTATAAATTGCATTAAATTCTTTGCCCTTAGCAGATATTTCTTGCATGAGCTTTTCGTATTCTTCTAAATATTTGTTATATTTATCAAATAAAGTTGTGTTGCCTACACCGACAGTTTCAAAATCATTGATAAGGTCTTGGTCGCCGCTGTCATAAATAGCTTCAACCATATCAAATAAAATTTCATACGACACGATTAAATGAGAATAGTCGCCATAGAAAAGCTTAATAATAAGACCTACCGTTATTTGAAGACTGAAATCGTTTATTTCATAAATCTCTTCCGCAACAGGATTAAGCTCGATTAAGTAATCACAATAAATTTCATATTCTTCTAAAAATAATTCATCAAATGCATTGGAATTTTCTAAAGCATCATAAATCTTTTGCATATTGCGTGTTTTTCTGACAAATAAATCAATATGATAACTGTAATCAGCAGCCTTAGAACCATTATAATAATACTCTGTTTGTACCAACAGTTTATATACGTCCAACTCTTGCGAGGTAAGATATTGAGAATAATACTCTGCCGTTACTTCCATATAATAATCGTAAGCGTTATACATATTAAAAATAAATGACCACCTTTTAAAATTAGATAACGCTCTGTAATCGGCAATTAATTTTTCTGTTTGCGAACAAAACTCCTCAGAAGTAACATTGTAACCGTCAGTGTATTTCCATTTATATACCAAATCAGTAAACAGTCTTATAAAGCTATTTAATTCTTCATCATCAAAAAATTCGCGCGCATAAGCATATGTGTTTTCGTCACATAATTTTTTAACTTCTTCTACGCCGTCAAAATAGTTATCTCTATAGTAGACAATAACCTTTAATGAACCTGTTGCGTATACCTTATCTACTTCGTCCATCAATTTGAAATAACAATACAAAAACTGCGGCTCTTCAAGCTTGTAAATATGATCGACAGCCTTATCTGTCATTTCCTCAATAAGTTGCCAATCAGGTCCTTTTAAAACAGTCACGGGAAAAACATACGAAAAACCAAATAAACTGACGGTAATCTCCGTTGACCCAATCAACGAAAAATCATATGTTACATTTACGTCCTTACGGTCCATAGCTACATTTTCAGAAGAACCGTTATTATATTCCACTTTAAAAATACCGTCACTAACATCGGGTTGGTCAAGAGAATAATATTCGGTTTTTTGTGGTGTTTTTTCTAACGTACAAGACTGCGCAACTACCGCATCAACTTTTATGTAAAAAAATGTTGTTAACGATTGATATTTGACTGTTACTTTTACGTCGCCTGCTGTCCTTGTATCAAAACCGCTTATTGTAATTTCGTCATCGGTCAACGGTACTTCCTTTTTCGTTTTGTCAGAGTAAAATACCTCTATCAAACCTCCGTTAAGTTTTATTTGATTGTCACCTACAAAATACAAAGTATCGGCAGGCTCGCTTTTTAATAAAATAGATTGAGGCTCCACTGGTTTGCATGCCGCAAGTGTAAGTAGCGTTACGACAGTTAATATTATTGCCAGCGTTAATCTTTTGTTCATGTTCATACCTCTGTCACAATCTTAGCACACCTTCAAATTTACGTCAACGAAATTTTCGTAATAAATATATTTCATTTAATGAAATATTCATATTCTGTAAAAATTAATGAAATTTTATTGACAAAACAAAACATAATGATATAATAAAATTATGAATGATACGGAAAAAACAAAAATTTTTTTTGAGTTTTTAAAACTTCGGGATGAAGCTATCAGCCTACATAATGAACTATTAAATCAACCTGAGGAAATCAAAAAAAATTTACCCTTTAAAAAATTATCTATCACTCAGGCAAACATCGTATACCTTTTGGCAAATTTTTTATCGGAAGGCGTTAAGTGTTTACAAATCGGTGAAATTGCCAAAATGGAAGGCGTAAACAATTCCACTTTGACACAGCCGGTAGTGCAGCTTGCAAAAATGGGCATTATCCGCCGTTTTCAAAAAGAAGACAATCTGAAAAATGTTTATGTCGAACTTACCGATTACGGAAAAAGCCTTTGGGAAAAACAACAAAGTACCCGTCAGGATTTTTTGAAAGAAAGGTTTTTAAATAACTACACAGCAGAAGAGCTTTTGCTGCTTAAAGAAAATCAAGAAACATTTATTAATATTATTTCTCGTCTTAAAATAATTAGCATAAAAAACAAGTAATTCGCTTGTTTCTTTTAATTAGCCTTATTAACTCTCATTCTTATAAGTAATTAATACTTTTTTAAGATTTATATATAAACTTTCTTATGTCGTCGGTCAGACCGCCGATTATTATTTTATCGTTTTCCATTAAAACAGTATCGGCTATTGCATTTACAAAAGTATTGTCTTGCCGTATTACAGTCAAAACGTTTATACTATATTTTTTGCGTATTTCGAGTTCTTTAATCGATTTGTTTATCCAAGAGGGCAAAACCTCAATTTTGGCAACGTCATAACCCTCTTCAAGCTCCAATATATCAAATACGCTGGGATTAATTATTGTGGTCGCCATCCTTATCGCACTGTCAGCTTCGGGAATAACAATTTGATTAACGCCTATTTTTTGAAGGATTTTTGCATGTTTATTGTCCTGTGCTTTAGCCATAATGTTTTTTGCGTTTAACTCTTTGCATACAAGAGCGCATACTATGCTTGCCTGCATATTTCCCCCTATTGCTATCACGACGGCGTCAAACGAAGCTATGTCAAGCCGCTTTAATGTCGCTTCGTCTGAGGCGTCGGCGACAACAGTATGAGTTGAAAAATCTGCAACAGCTGTTGTACGCTCTTCTGCTATATCAATTGCCATAACCTCACAACCGTTTTCAAACAGCGTCCTTGTCATTTCCGTACCAAAACGCCCAAGTCCGATAACAGCTATTTGTTTATTGATGGCACTTTTGAATTTTTTGTTCATATATACCTCGTATTTGCTGATTTTATTATATGTACATATGCGCATATAACCATTTATTCGTAAATTAACCTTGTCATATGCTTATATGCTGATTAGTGCTTCCTTAAATTTGATTTTTGAGTCAGCTATTTCGCGATGAGTCAGAGACATAAAGAAAGTAAGCATCCCTATCCTGCCTATAAACATCGTAAAGATAATAATTATTTTACCCGCAACCGATAACCCGCCTGTTATGCCCAAACTTAATCCTACCGTAGCAAAAGCGCTGACTTCTTCAAATAAAAGCTGTTGCTGCGTAAAATGAGCGCCGTCTGTAATAGTCAATAAAAATATTGATACAAATATCAAAACAGCACCTACAACTAAGGTGGCAAGTGCTTTTAATATTATCTTAAAATTGATTTCGCGTTTAGCTATTTCGACAGTATTTTTGCACCGTATTGCCGAAACTGATGCAATAAGCAAAACAAAAAGCGTGGTCGTTTTTATGCCGCCGCCTGTGCTGGAGGGACTGGCGCCTATAAACATCAAAAACATAAGAAAAAGCAGCGAAGGCTGATTTAGCCTTGCTGGGTCAACGCTGAAAAAGCCCGCCGTACGTGCCGTCACAGATGTAAAAAACGAGTTTAATATTTTTTGCCCTGCCGTCATGTTTTGCATCGAATTATTCCATTCTGCAATACAGAACATTAATGTGCCGGTAAATATTAAAATCAGAGTAGTCAATATAACAACTTTTGTATGCAATTTAAATCGAGACCAACGCTTTCGGCTCAGTATATCGCTTATTACCAAAAAGCCTATTCCGCCTATAATAATCAGCGCCGATATTGTAAATAAAACAGCTGTGTCATCGTTAAAAGGCATTAAGGACAAACCGCTCTCCGTCAAGTCGAAGCCTGCGTTACAAAAAGCCGATATAGCTAAAAACACGCCTTTGCTTAATGCCTTACCAAAGCTGTAATACTTTGATAAAGCTGCCGTCAAAATTATTGCGCCGGATAATTCTACCGAAAAAGCAATAATCATAATTTGCTTTATGATTTTTTTAAACCTGTTTGCCCCTCCGTCGTCGTTTAAGTCGCTTTGCATATCCAGTTTAGTGCGCAGAGCCAAACGCTTGCCTATCATAATATAAAATGCGCTTGAAATTGTCATAAAACCTAAGCCGCCTACCTGAATAAGCAAAAGTATAATTAATTGTCCAAATGCGGTAAAGGTAGTAAAGGTATTGCCGACAGCCAAACCCGTTACGCAAGTTGCCGAAGCGGAGGTAAATAAGGCATCGATATATTTTAAATTGCCCTCTTTTAAGGAAAAGGGCAAAGATAAAAGTAAAGAACCGAAAAGAATAATGCCCACATAGCCTATTACGACTATTTGGGGCAAGGTCAAAATGCGCAATTTTTTATGATTTTTTAAGGGACTGTGCAGCATATAATTGTATAGTATACACCAATTTAAACAATTTTGCAACTGTAAAGCATTATTGATGTATTAAACGGCAAGAGATGCTTATTCAATGCAAATTCCCTATCTCAAACTTTTTAATACGAAAGCAGAAACAAATGCCATTGCAAAAAACACAAAAGTAAGCAGTCCTAAGATAACTTTCCTTTTTGTAGACTGATTAGGCTTAGCGCATCCCCATTTATACACAAATATATAAGGCAAGGGTATAACGATAAGGTAAAAACCGACCATACCGATAGTTACGCCCATAGCAACAGAAAAAGCAATACCGAATAACATACCCAACACGGTTGTCTCTCCTGACGAATATAACCATATCATTAATCCGCACAAAATAAGGGGATACAAAACGGCACTTATGTAAGACAACGCCATGCTTTTTTGTTTTTCCGGAACGTGATTGACGGGATTTTCAGATATATTTACGCATTGAAGTTGATCGCAAATATCATGTCCTTCAAAAACTTCTTGGTCACTATTTTGCGTACTTTGCATATTATTGCTCCTTTATACAAGTATTTATTACTTATATATATGATTGTACCACCAATATATAACGAATGCAATATCAAAATAAAAATAAATATATGTTTCTTGTTGCCCATAATCGAAAATATTTACTGTTTATGACAGTTTTGTATAAATTATATTAATGCACTAAGATAAGTACGGTAGCAATTGTTTGTTAAGTCGACAAAAAGATAAAAAATATAATAATAATCTTATTCTATTGGTTTAACAAAATCAGATTGACATTAGGAAAATAGTTAAATTAAACAAGACAAATCAAAGAAGATACTTCTGTTATTGTTTTTTTTGTTCAAATCGGCAGAATAAAAAACAGTTTAAATTGTATTAAATTGCATCTATAAGTACTATATTTTGCACAATTATTTTTTTAATAGTAAGGTAAATTGTTTAATGAATTGCCGCAAAAACAGTTGCATAAATTATAATTTTGAAGTAAAATATAATATCCACTGTGGGGGTGTTATAGATTCGCCCGTTATATAGATGGAAGAGTAAGCGTGCCGCTGTTTGCTTTGTCAGCGTAAAAAAATGGGGCAAAAATTTAAATGCAGATAATAATTCTGTCGCCAACACTCGTTTGGCATACGCTGCTTAATTAATTAGCAGCTCGTCGCCCTGTCTTATCTCATGGGCAGTAAGCGGCGTCAAAAAATGAGGTAAAGGGGGGTTAAGCGTTGTTCGACTTAATTCCGCCATTAAGGACATTACTTTTTAATCGGCTTGTTTGCCGTCTGGTTTAAAAGGAAATTTAACGACAAACTACGCTACGTAGAAAGCTTTTTGGTCTTATGGCGGTACAGGGGTGCAAGTCCCCTCATCTCCACCAATAGCACTTGAACTTTGATGCATTATATCAAATTTTTTGTTGCACAAATATTATCTTTTCTTTTCTGTCTATAGATTGCTTATAATAAGCGATATATAGACTTTTGTTATTTAACCATTAAACACAGAAGCTTAACAATAACATAAAAATCAATTAACCGCTATAAAACTCACAAAGTTTATATTTTGAAATGGACAGAGTATCATAGATAGTATTAAAGAGTTTATTTTTAATAAAACAGTTCACTAATTCTATGTTTTGTGTTAAAATATTAAAAACTAAGTAAAATGAAAACACATTGAATGTAATGGAGGTATAACATGTTTAATATTTTTAAGAAAAAGCCATCAAATATAAAATACGATAAAGAAAATATACCTAACTTTAAATACCATAAAGACCCATTAAATACAGGAGCTTTCATTGAAAATAAGGATGGAAAAAAGTGTAGTTGCTGTAATATGATTAGTAAGTATATTTACTTAGAGCCTTACTATTCAAAAAAGAGAATTTCTTGTTTATGCCCCGATTGCATATCAAATGGCGAAGCACATAGAAAATTCAATATGGAGTTTCAGGATTTTGAAAGTTGTGAAACTGTTTCAGATAAATCAATAATCGAGGAAGTATGCTATAGAACTCCGGGATATTGTTCATGGCAACAAGAAAACTGGCTATCTTGTTGTGATGATTTGTGTGAATTTATTGGATGTTTAAGCTGGGATAAAATAAAAGAATTAAAAATTGAGAAGGAAATCATTGAAGCTATAATTAAAAATGAGACTTTTATTGCAATAGGAAGGCCTATTGAAGAATTAATAGATGCTATTAATGATGAGATACATGATTTATGTGTTTTTCAATGCCTTCATTGTAAAAAATATAAAGTGGATATTAATCTGTCATAATTCTATTATATATTTAATCCGATAATTTACAATTTCTATTTCAAAATACCGCTACGAAATTTCGCCTTTTAGTTTAAAACCTATGGGTTCTACTGAATATTTGCGTTGCATAAACAAATCAAACGCATCACAACCGTCACAAATGTCACTGCTTTTATTGTTGCAAATTGAACAATCGTATATCCCGATATAGTGCAAATCCTTAATTTGTTCCTCCGTCAATTTGCTGTTGTTTACCGCCAATTTTATAGTCGTGATTTGGTTTTTCATTTACTCTTCCCCCCTTTTTATTGCTTTATGTATAAATAAGCAATAAAAAATATGAATTACAAATATTGTTATCTATAATTTGAACATAGTTTAGTCATAATATTTATATTAAAGAAGTAAATATTTAATTCTTTTCTGTTTTCTAATTTTTTATATCTAACAATAACTAAACGCTATTTCTCAATAATCTGTTTGAATAAAACGGCTTTACATATTTTTTTATTGACAACTATCTATATGAGGAATATAATATAACATATAGACATATATCTATATGAGGAGCGGAAAAATATGAATAATTTGGACTATGCTCTTGCTTTTAAAGCCATGGGCGACGAAACAAGACTTAAAATAATAGGTATGCTTAAAAACGGTCCTCTTTGCGCATGCAAAATATTGGACGCATTACAATGCACTCAACCCACTTTAAGTTACCACATGAAAATGCTGTGCGACAGCGATCTGGTGACGAGCAAAAAAGACGGCAAATGGATGTACTACACTCTAAACCGTTCTCTTTTAAAGCAGCTTGCTGAATTTGTCTGCTCTTTATGATTTTAAAGGTATACGCAAAAAGATTTTGCAAAAAAGTACAATATAAAAATAATTAAAGAATTTATTGAAAAATAAATATTTTAAATAAGGATAGATATGGAAAAGGATAATAAAAACAATAAAACAAGTTGGTTTATACGGCATAAAAAATTATTTATTTTTTTGGCTGTTGTTTTTTTAATGATTGTAGCAATGTCTCTTACCGCTATTTTTGGCGGATGGGCAGCAGTAAAAAATGTATTGGCTTTTATTTCGGATCAAATACTGGGTATAAAATGGCTGAATAACCTTATTGGCTTATTGCTTACGGCAATATTTGGCAGTATGTTTATTTCATCCGCTTGGGGCGCTGCTTTGCAGTTCTTTTTATACGACACCATAAAAATAATTTTTCTGCTTTGCTTATTGATATTTATAATATCATATATCCAAAGCTATTACCCTCCCGAAAGGACAAAAAAAATATTAGGCAAATACAGCGGCATAGGCGCAAATACCATGGGCGCACTGCTTGGAACGGTTACTCCTTTTTGCAGCTGTTCGTCCATACCATTGTTTATGGGCTTTACAAGCGCGGGGATTTCAAGCGGCGTGACTTTCAGTTTTTTGATTTCAAGTCCTCTTGTTGATTTAGGTGCACTTATTATACTGATTAGCGTATTTGGTTTTCCCATTGCTATTGTTTATGTAATTGTCGGACTGTTGCTTGCTATTATAGGAGGCACGATTATTGAAAAAACGGGGTTAGGCAATAACGTCAGGGACTTTATTAAGGAAGGCATAAACGTCGATGCAGCTACTATTGATATGACAAAAAAAGACAGAATGATTTTTGCTAAAGATCAAATGCTTTCTACCTTAAAAAAAGTATGGCCTTATATTATTATAGGTGTTGCAATAGGCGCATCAATACACAACTTTATACCTCAAGAATGGATTCAGACGGTACTCGGTCAAGACAAATGGTATTCGGTAATTGTGGCGACTTTTGTAGGGACACCCATGTATGCCGACATTTTTGGTACAATCCCCGTTGCCGAAGCGTTGTTTAACAAAGGTGTGGGACTGGGCACTATACTTGCCTTTATGATGAGCGTTACGGCGCTGTCGTTGCCGAGCATGATAATGCTTTCTAAAGCCGTAAAACCAAAATTGCTGATAGCTTTTATCGGCATTGTTGTAGGGGGTATTATTATCATAGGTTATCTGTTTAATGCTTTCAATTTTTTGTTTATATAATAAGGAGAAAAATATGGAAATTATTACTTTGGGAAACTGCTGCAAAAACAGCAAACAAAATCATCTTAATGCCGTAAAAGCGGCTCAAAACTGCGGAATAACATCAGAAGTAAAAAACTTGGGCAACGTGAAGGAAATTGTAAAATACGGCGTTATGAGCACGCCGGCTTTAATTATTGACAATAAAGTTGTAGCAAGCGGAAGAATGCTTTCGGTAGAACAAATAGAGCAACTGATAAACGAAAGAAAAAATAAAGAAAAAACATAATGGGAAAATTAAAAACCTTGGGTAGAGGTATAAAATAACCGTATTATATTAGGGTGAAGATTTGTCTTATTTTGTCTTATAAGGAGTTTAATATGCAGAACAAAATAAACGGAATTGGGTTTTTCGAAAAGTATCTCACGATTTGGGTCTTACTATGTATGGGTTTGGGCGTTGCAATAGGAAGATTTATACCCGGATTTAGCGATTTTTTTGGCAAACTTGAATTAATGCAAGTTAATATCCCTATTGCGGTGCTTATTTGGCTTATGATTTTTCCGATGATGTTAAAAGTTGATTTTACTTCTGTAAAAGATGTAGGAAAGCATCCAAAAGGTCTTTTTCTCACTTGGGTCGTAAACTGGTTAATTAAACCATTTACGATGTTTGGTATAGCAAGCTTTTTCTTTTACGTTGTTTTTAAAGCTATAATCCCCCATGAGCTTGCAAAAGATTATCTAGCTGGCGCAGTGCTCTTGGGGGCAGCACCGTGTACTGCTATGGTGTTTGTTTGGAGTTTGTTAACTAAGGGCAACCCTACTTATACTGTTTTACAGGTAGCTACTAACGATTTAATTGTTCTTATCGCTTTTGTACCGATAGTTGGATTTTTGCTCGGTGTAGGTGGCTTTACAATACCTTGGGGCACACTGTTTTTATCGATAGGTCTTTTTATTGTAGTGCCTTTGCTTGCCGCAAGCGTAGTGCGTTATTTGATAATAAAAAATAAAGGACTGACGTATCTTGAGGAAAAGGTTATTCCAAAATTTGCTCCCATTACTATTTTGGGATTGTTATTGACGCTCGTCCTAACAATCCTAAAATAGTAATG
>CALGIK010000048.1 GCA_937915515.1 uncultured Clostridia bacterium | reverse complement strand
AAATTGCCGCCTATATAACGACCCGTCACCTTGTCTCTTCCGCTGGGAGTATTTACAAAAGCAGCTTCTCCAATATATTCAATTGTGTTATCAAGCGTTATTCCCGTTAAAGCGCAATCCTGAAAAGCACCGCCGCCTATATATTCGATACCGTTTAATACTAAATCGCAATGCAGTGCGCTGCGGAAAAATGCGCCGCGGCATAGGTAAAGTTTTTCCGCTACATAATCAGTATCATAATTATATTTAGTACCAATCAGCTCTTCATAAACAGAGTCATAACCTCTTATCACCTTTACTGTACCGTTAAAAGTTAAGCTAGTCAATAAAGAACAACCTGTAAACGCTTCACAGCCGATTTCATCAATATTACCTTCAAAAACAATCGAGGTAAGTCCTATTTTATTCCACTCTTCATCATAGCCTACCATGTTATTGAATGCGCCGTGCCAAATATTTTTGACATTATTAGGTACTGTAAATACTCCATTGGTTTTGCGGTAAGCGGCATAAAGTATACTGCCGTCAGCAGAATATACACTACCGTCAGTCAGCACTAAATTAGACATATCGCCCGTAACTATATAATTTTCCAAAACGTCGCAAGCATCAAAAGCATTTACGCCCCAATCGGTCAAACTTTGAGGAACTGTTACGGTTTTTAGCCCCCACCAATTTTGGAAAGTCCATATTCCAAGCTGCTCAACACCCTCTTCAAATATCAAAGTTTCTACATTCATGCAGCGGTAAAAAGCTTCGCTGTCGATTACTTTAATACTGCCGGGGATATACAGCGATGTGGTTATACTGTTGTTGAAAGCTGTATAAAAAGCTTTAAATCCTATGTGAGTGACTGGTTTACCGTTGTATTCGTTAGGCAATGCAACATTCAACGGATAAGCGTCTGTTAATTTTTTTGCAATAGAATAGCTTTCGCCGTCCTCATTAAGCGTAAAAGTAAACAAGCTTTCATCAGTAGGCGCATAAGAATAAATAGCGTTTACGTCAGTATCTTCCGTTATGTTTTCTAAACTCTTATCCCAATCTGTTTGCTGATAACAAAAATATGTATGAGGAACTATGTAACTAAGAGGCGCAATTACGTCGCTGCCGTAGGGAACTTCTTTTGCTATGATTTCGTCGCCTACATCATCCAAGAAACGCACAGTGACTGTTTTATATTCCCAAATTGCCGTGAATACGATATTGTCTGCTCCAACAACGTCGTATTGAGCATCTGCTTGATATATTGAATTACCGTCGCTCCAACCTAAAAATACGTAGCCTGTCCGTTGAGGGATTGTATTGGTAACATAAAAACTGCCGTTAGCATTGACGCTATCCTGAACAGGCGCTTCACCTGAAGAACCGCCTAAATCATAAGTCACCGTATACAGTAAGCTCGTCAGTTTTGCGTACAATGAAATGTCATTTGTTACAACAGTATCAAAATTAAACTTTTCTGAAAAGTCGTCATCAATGTACCATCCGTCAAAACTGACGCCTTCCGCAGCTATAATGTTTGCGGCATATACTTTTCCGTCTTCGTTTGTTTTGGATTCGGCTACTGTTTCCTCTCCGCAAATAAACGATACCGTATGATAGTTGCTTACAATTTTTGCATACAAAATTAAATCTGACGAAATCGTGTTCAGCGCAAAATCAAAAGCAGTACCCGTCAGATTGCTGTCTGTATACCAGCCCTCTAAACGCATCCCAAAATCGAGAGGCACGTTTGCCGAATACACTTTGCCGTTTTCTTTTACTGTTGCTGTCGTTATCACATCGTCACCGTTTTTGAAAGTAACGGTATAGGTTTTTGCAGAACAACCCGCAAAAGCCGTAACAATTAAGATTACAACTGCAACAAAAAGCAATAAGTTACTTAATTTTTTCATATCCTTCTCCTTTTTGATAATTGTATTTATTATGTCTTCCCTATGGGCGAACAAAATAATTTTCATTTGATTTTATTTCATTTTATTTTTATTTCGTTTACACATTATCACAATATGAAAATAAAGTCAACATATTTTGTTGACAAAATCTATTTTTTTTTATATAATGTTGCTATAATAATAGATTTTTTTCGGAGAACCCATGGACAATAAAAATATCGACGACCTTTCCAAAGTATTATTAAGAAACCATTTGCGGATGGCATTTATCACAAATCGTATTTTTACCTGTAACATCCACAACGAATCACCTTTCGGGAGAGAAAATCAGACTGCAGTTCACCAAGACGTAATGATATGGATATACTCCGTAAGGGGTAAAAAGAACGAAGACGGCTCGCCCTTTGATGCCAACATGGGATATCTGGCTAAGCGCATGCTGCCTCGCTATTCTGCAAGCACCGTTTCGCGCGCGGTGGAAACATTGGTGAGCGGCGGCTTTATGGAGCGTTATTTTTTAAACGGCAATCGTAAAACCACCTATGTGCGGCCCACTCAAAAAGGAGTAGACTTGGTGGAAGAGACTAAACGATTGACTTCCGATTGGATTGCGAAAAGTTTAAGTAAAATTTTTGATTCAGAAATGAGCGAAAAACTTTTAAAAATTCAGACAGAATACGTAAATTTGCTTGAAGACTGGTATGCAAAAGATGACGATTTAGATTAATTAAATGTAACTTAAAATTTCCCGTGAGGTTACTCTCACGGGATTAAATTTACTTTGGAACTTGTCTGTTATCTTAACAAATATTAAATACAAAACTATGTTTTATGATTTGATTTTCAATCTGAAAGTTTTTGTTGTCTCTCAAAAAAAACTAAATTTTCAGAGCCGCTGATTTTTTATCAGCGGCTCTGAAAAGAAGAGAATACTATTATGAGATACTAAAAATCGATATTAAGTAGAATAAGCATTACTGTATAAAATATAAGCATCAAAATACTGACACTAAAGGAGAAAATTTTTTAAATCACATTTTATATCGTAAAAATATTCTATTATTTTAAAGGAACTAGTTTTGCGGTAAAGTGGCGCAAAACCGGCGCTTCCTCCACTATTTTGTATCCTTTAACGTTTGCGGCACGCTCTTTAATATTAATTAAAGCATCGGCTATTACGTCAAGGTGGGCCTGTGTATAAACACGGCGCGGAATAGCTAAACGTGTAAATTCAAATTCAGACTCTTGTTCCTTATGAGTGACGGGGTCACGGTCGAGCATAAAACTGCCTATATCACAGGAGCGTATGCCGGCTTCCAGATACAGTTCCAAAACCAACGCCTGACCTGGATACTCATAATAAGGAATATGCGGCAGCATTTTTTTAGCG
>CALGIK010000047.1 GCA_937915515.1 uncultured Clostridia bacterium | reverse complement strand
TACTACAAAAACCTTGCGTAATGTATCAGAAACAACCACCTCGCTCATCGTGTACCCCGGTCTTTCGACGTTTGTCGAATCAGCCATAAGCACGGCAACACCGTTTTTGCCTATTTCGGCTATACGGTGAATATCCATTATATGACCGCCGATAGGAGTATAGTCTATTTTAAAGTCTCCCGTAATAAATACAGTGCCTACAGGCGATTTGACGGCAATTGCCATGCTGTCGGCTATGCTGTGACACACATGAACAAATTCCGCCTTAAAACAGCCCAGATTTAGCTGTGTGCTCTCGTCCACTTTGTTTAGCTTGTAGTTTTCGAGTTTTTCTTCAATCAGCTTGTTTTCCACCAAAGCTAATGTCAATCTGCTTCCATAGACGGGGATTTTAAATTCCTTTAATAAATAAGGAACACTGCCTATATGGTCTTCGTGACCGTGCGTTAACAATAATCCTCTGATTTTTTGTTTATTTTCCCGCAAATAGGTGACATCAGGTATAACAACATCAACACCGGGCATTTCCGCCGTCGGAAAGGAACTACCGGCATCGACAATAATTATGTCGTTGCCGTATTCGAAGGCAGTCATATTTTTGCCTATTTCGCCGACGCCGCCCAAAAATATTATCTTTAATTTTTTTTCTGACTTATTTTTTTGGGTCACGTTGCCCGATTTATCGGGCTGAGAAATTTTATCCTCTTTGCCAAAATCTGTTTGGTCATCATCAACATAACTGATTTGTGTTGCATTATCTTGGTTCTCGTTAGATTGCAGATAATGAGCAAAACTGGGACTTTTTTGTTTTCGATTGTTTGTATCACTTTCGTAAATAATATTAGCGTCTTTTTGTTTTTTACTTTTGTTAAAAGCCTTATAATTATTACTTTTTTGATTTATGATATTATTAGATTCCTTATTTGATACATCGACAGTATTGACATCAGTTTGCTTATTTTTTTGTCTTTTTTTACTTTTGTCGTTCATTTTATTATTCTTTGATTTATTGCTTTCCATAAAGATATTATAATACATATATTCATTATTGCCAAACAATTTTTGTCACAAAACCGTAATAATTTATTTTTTGAATAATCATCAAATTGCTGGGTAATATGTATTTTTATTTATCAGATTTTTGCTATGCGGTAATAAATATAAGTAACATTTAATAAAAAAACAGTGATTGATTTTGTACATTTAAGCTGCATAATAATTGTATAATATATAGAAATTAAATAAAAATTATTTTTGTTGCCGAGACTGTTTTTAGGTTGCTTTTTTTATACAAACGTGTATAATATTAGTTGGCTGAGTAAGTAACTTAGCCTAAAAAAAATTTTATAGGAGTTACTTTTTTATGGAAAAGAGAGTGTACAATTTTTCTGCCGGTCCTTCGATATTGCCGGAAGATGTGCTTAGAGAAGTTCAGAGAGATATGCTTAACTATGCCGATACCGGCATGAGTATCACGGAAATGAGCCACCGCAGCAAGGCATATATGGCGGTCAACACCGAAGCTCAAAATCTGTTGAGAGAACTTCTTAATATCCCCGAAAACTATTACATTTTGTTTGTACAAGGCGGCGCATCACAACAATTTGCATGCGTACCTCTCAATTTGTTGGGTAAAAACAACAAGGCGGATTACCTTGATACAGGCAATTTTGCTCACAAAGCAATTGAAGAGGCAACAATCTACGGCGATATACATATTGCATCCAGCAGCAAAGCCGATAAGTACACGTATATTCCTAAGACAGCGGACATCAGACCCGATACGGCTTATGTACATATTACAACCAACAATACAATATTTGGTACAAGATTTAACAAATTTCCTAAAACAAACGCACCTATCGTTGCAGATATGAGCAGCGAAATACTTTCTCGCGAGATAAACGTAAGCGATTTCGGTGTAATTTATGCCGGCGCACAAAAGAATATAGCTCCTGCCGGCGTTACTATTGTTATCGCACGCAAGGATTTAGTTGACGATACACAAAATGTTATGCCGTTTTGCCCCACTATGTTAAAATGGAAAACTCAATCAGATAACGACAGCTTATACAATACTCCTCCTTGCTTTGCCGTTTATGTGGCAATGCTGGTTTTCCGCCGTTTAAAGGCTATGGGCGGCGTAAAAGCTATGGAAGCAATCAACGAAGAAAAAGCAAAGTTAATATACGATTTTATCGACAACAGTAAATTGTTTAAATCAACCGTTGCACGTGACGACCGCAGTATTATGAATATAC
>CALGIK010000046.1 GCA_937915515.1 uncultured Clostridia bacterium | reverse complement strand
CCGCCTACAGGTGACTGATAGGTTATGCCTGCTTCGTCTAAACGTGCGGCTAAATATTCCATTTGACCTATGCGGTAACGCAAAAAGTCTTCGCTTATGCCTTCCTTTAAACCAACGGCAAGCGCTTCAAGGTCACGTCCGCTCATGCCGCCGTAAGTAACAAAACCTTCAAAGCTAATGCAGCGTTGCTTGACTTTTTCGAACACTGCTTTGTTGCGTACTCCGATAAGTCCGCCCATATTGACAATAGCGTCTTTTTTGGCGCTCATTGTAAATACGTCGGCTTCCTTAAAACTTTCCCTGATAATATCCTTAATACTGCTGTTTTTAAATTCCTTTTCACGCTGTTTTACAAAATAGCTGTTTTCGGCATAGCGAGCCGCATCAATCATAAAAGGAATACCGTATTTGTGCGCTATTTTTGCCGTTGCTCTTATATTTTCGACGCTGACGGGTTGACCGCCTGCGCTGTTGTTGGTAATGGTTTCAATAATAACGCCGATATTTTGCGCTCCGTACTCGTTTATCAGTTTTTCGAGACGGTTTAAATCCATATTGCCTTTAAAATCAGCACGGAGTGTGGTGTCAAGCGCTTCGGGCACGACGCAATCAAGAGGAATGGAACCGCTTAACATAACGTGGGCGCGTGTCGTATCAAAATGCATATTGGCAATGGCGTATTTTTTACCTTCCAAAAGTATGGGCAGCAAAACTTTTTCGGCTGCGCGGCCTTGGTGTACCGGCTGAATATATTCAAAACCGAAAATATCCTTTGCATTTTCCATCACATGAAGGTAACTGCTTGCACCGGCATAGGATTCGTCCCCTAACATAACGCCCGCCCATTGAGCGCTGCTCATGGCGTTTGTGCCGCTGTCGGTAAGCAAATCTATGTATACGTCTTCTGCTTTAAGAGCAAAAACATTATAATTTGCTTCTGCAAGTTTTTTTTCACGTTCTGCACGTGTTAACATTTTTAACGGCTCGACGCTTTTAATACGAAACGGTTCGGGAAAATAAATTGGTTTCAAAGTAATATCCTCCTAAAATAATAATCATGAGTAATTTGTTTAAAGCTTTGTATCAATAATAATGCTAAACTTATGTAAACTTGTCAACAAACAGCTTTAAAAAATAGTTTAATAAATAAATAATTTAGTTAATAAACTATTCTTACTCTATTATATCACCAATAACGCCATCGTCAAGTTGATTTGTGATAATAATTTTATAAATTTTATTTTTTTCGACATTTTGCGCCGTCAAATATGCCTTTGTATAATTTTCTGTATAGCCGAAAAAATAATTGTCCTTTTTCTCTTCCGTCAAAAC
>CALGIK010000045.1 GCA_937915515.1 uncultured Clostridia bacterium | reverse complement strand
CAATTTTAAATACACCCATCACTCCACCTCCACGCCGTACTCTGCGGCTAATTCATTAACCCAACCTTTTATTAACATAAAAACGTTGTACGGCTGTATGTCGTTAGGCGATTGACTTTCGGTCTTGTAACCTGCGTGCAAGTTTTCTAATCCCTTAAGCAGTTTTTTCTTAAATTCCTTAATCGTGTCGCTCTGCTTGCGGTAGCCTGCTTCTTGGTAAAGTATTTTTGCTAACCGCTCAAAGTGGTCTGATTTAGATGCAAAGTCACTCCCGTCTAACGCTACACCCGCACAAAAAATTGCCTCTGCCATTTCCTTGATTTCGTTGTTCATTCTATCCTCCTATAACGCCAGCCTTAGCTGACCGTTCCATACATCGATTATCTTTTTGTCTGTCATAATAGGTCACCGTTGAGACATTCCTGCCTAATCTTTTTAATTTTCCGGCTCATGTACGATTGCGATATGCCATCATATTTGGCAATATCTCTTTGTGTCATCCCCGACATACGCCGCCTAATGAGTTCCGCCTGTGAGGGCTTAAGCTTTTGGAGAAATCGTTCTACATAGATTTTTTCGTTGATTTCCGCTATGTAATCATGTTCATCGGCTTCTGCTGTCATATCCCCAATATCTCCTCCATTTTTTTACGGTTACCGGAACCGTTTTCTACACGTCTTTTTACTTTGTTGAGTTTCACGGGATAACATTTTTCAAGCAGCCGGTCGTATATCCTTTTGTTCACGGTTTCTTTTTCGCCATTTATTTCCCCCTGCATTAAATCAAGCGTTGTATTAGTGCTTGCAAGTATCGGAATGTCGCTCGAATAGCAGAGGTCAATAAATTTATACACGTATTCGTTTGCAAATCCGGTATCTCGTTCAGTTCCAATATCGTCAATTATCAGCAAGTCGTTATCCAAATATTTGTCCATTTTCTCATCAAAGTCGCCCTCAAATTTCTGTGCCTCATGAATGATTTTTATTAGGCTAGTTGACTTCACGGAATATCCCTTATCGATGAGCTCGTTTGCTATGCAGTACTCGTAGAAGGTCTTTCCTGTGCCGACATCGCCATAAAAAAGTAATCCCATTCCGTTTTTCTTCATCTCGAAAAATTTCTCTACATAACGCTCACAAATCAGTTTTGTTTTTGGCGTTTGCCCATCGTCCACAGAAAACCTAAACCCTCTATGCTTTTTAACGGGTACGTATATCTGCCTCTTTTCCTCGATTGCTTTAAGCCTTTTTTCTTCTGCCGCGGCTTCAATTTCGCATTTGCATGGGCAATCGTTTATCCCGTCCGTTGAGTTCTTTAACACACCCTTTAGGCTGTCGGGAATTTGTATATCGACCTGCTTGGGCTGCTTGCATATTGCGCAATAGATTAATCCATCCCACAGATATTCGTTTTCCCTTAGCTCCCTAGTCGCCATATACATCCTCCGAATATTTTGGCTTGCTTTGTGGCTTATCAGTTTTGCGGTTTTTTTCCCACGTACGGACACACGCTTTCCAATCAGACATTTTGGTCTTGCCAACAAACCAGTTTTTGCTCTGGTAGAAATCGTAAAAATTCTCTGGGTCTATGCCATTATTACGTTCTTTGCAATAGGCTGATATTTCTTCGATTGTGGGCTTTACAAATGATACCGGGGGCTTAATATTTTTATTAAATGTATTATTAATATTTGTATTATTATAATAAGAAGCGGGAGTATCATTTTTAGGACTAGGGGTGGTATCATTTTTGGGACTACCCTCGTCACATTTTTGGGACGGGGTGGTATCATTTGGCACTATACTTAAGCACCTTCCGATAACCCTTTTTCCGTCGTACTGTATGTTTTTGTATATATGCCCTCCGTCCTCAAGCTCCTTAATCCACCGCAAGATTGAGTTCTTTCCCACACCATAAAGGTCTTGAAAATAACTATTTTCAGCCCAGCAAAAACCCTTTTGATTGCATAATGCCGATATTTCGCCGTATAGCAATTTTGCGCTTGACGATACATTTTTGTCGTATCTTACCGAGGCGGGTATTACCGCATAATAACTTCTATTCTCTGCCACCTTTATCTCCTTCTGCTAAGCATTTTGTCGCCCGAATGCGCATGGTCTAATAAGCACCTGCAACGGCTCCTGTCCTCGTTAATAATCCGCTGTATTTCTTCCTCTTCCAGTACGTAATACCCCGCCTTGCCGCTATGTCCGCCAACAGGAATACCTTTTTGGAACATCAAGCGAATCTTTTCTCTTAGCGTGCGCTCGTCTATGTGAATGCCGTAGTGCAGACGCAAGTACAGTATTAAGTCCTTTTTATGTACTGACTTATCCTCCCGCAATTTCTTTAAGTGGTTCTCGTTCTGCAAGATAAGCGTTTCAAGGATTGCAGTTTCCGTAGGCGTTAAGTTTTCCGTTAGATATTTTCGATAATCCATTTCTCACCTCTCTACTTTTTGTGGACTTAGCCTAAAATGGAAGAGAATCATCATCTATTGGCGGTTCCGGATCGCTCTTAGCTAGCTTTTTATCCTCACCGTCGGTCTTAGGAGTTAAAAACTCTACTTTTTCCGCTATAATATCCGTGGCATACTTTTTAACGCCGTCCTGCTCATACGTGCGAGTTTGTAAACGCCCTTCAACCCCCATTTTCTTACCTTTCGCCAAATACTTGTTACAAGTTTCCCCAAGTTCCCGCCAAGCGACGACATTAAAATAATCAACACCCCTATTGCCGTCCTTATCAACGTAATCGTGGTTTACCGCTATCGACATCCTGCAATAAGCTATGCCGCCCGATGTCTGCGACAGCTCGGGGTCCCGAGTTAGATTTCCTATCAAAATTACCTTGTTCATACATTCTCCTTTAAGATTTTTAATATTTCTTCCCCCGCCATCGCCTTGTAGCAATAACGGTATTCGACGTCGTATTTTTGTGTCCAAGCATCCATAATTTTAAGCATTGTTTGGGGCTTCATCTCTGTCCGAGGACTTGACCAGTTTTCTAGGATTTCGCCCCTCTTGCATTCCAACAGGATTACTAACCTAATTCCTGCCTCTTTTGCTCTCTCCAGTTCCCTTTTAAACCTCGCGTGCTGCTTGCCAAGATTATTCGCCCACTCTAACAGGCTACCCTTGCGCTCTACCGCTGTCTTGCCGCCCATTGAGTAATCGCCTACGTCAAGCTTCTGAACCTTGTAGGGCGTTCCCAGCCAGTCAAAATAGTCTGTTATGTGCCTGTTTTCCTTTTCCCTAGTGTCGATTATGAGCGCCATTTATCATATCTCCTGTCCTCGTCTCGAAAGCCGGGGTATATCGCTTCTAAATAGTGTTTTACGGCGATTAACAGGCTCTTGCGCTCCGTTGTCTGGTCAAGCCGGAAATGGCAATCCCGACATAGCAATACAAGGTTTTGCTCTATCCCAAGCCCGCCTTGCGCCCCTCTGCTAAGGTAATGGGCTATATCCGTTCCAACATCCCCACACAGGAGGCAGCGCCCATTATGGCGCTCTATAACGGCCTGCCGTACCTTAGGGCTTATGGATAGCGCCTTAGTCCGCTTACTTTTCACGTATTCCCTCCATTTGGGCAATTTCATCAGGCGTTGCCGTCTTTATCCCTAACTCCTGTGCCTCATATACCACGCCCTCAATCAGCCTTGACATTTCCTTGCTGTCAAGAGTGTGGGTCTGTTTGTAGATGAGATAGCAGTTGAATTTTTTGCCGTTTTCTTCCCGCTCGTCAAACCATTTCGCATAAGGATAAATCGAATTGACGTTAACGGACTTCGGTAGTTTTATGCCCACCTTAGCGCCCTCCTCATCGGTTGCCACGGTGCCGTACTCAAGCACCATTTTGACCTTACATTCGTCATTCCCGATTCTTAATTGTTCGGCAATTTTATCGACAAGCAGGTGGAAATATGCGTTAGCGTCAAGTGACCTTTTTGGGCTGTATTTTTTTATATCAATCACGTATTTAACGGCTTCTTTGCCCTCTTTAAGGCTTGTTTTCATTTCGGCAAGGAACGATAAGACTTTCGCCTTTTCGTTACCGCTTGCCCTAAATCCCGCCGTAATTTCCCCATCCGCGGTAAACATATATTCGGGATTAACGTTTCCGACAAATTTAACGCCCTTCATTCTCTTGCCCCCCATAATTCGAGGTACTTATCAAGCAGTTTTTCAACTTTCAAAAAGGCAATAAATTCTTCTATCATTTTGCTTATAGGCGTGATTTCCGCCCTCGAATATCCCTCAAGATAAATGTTTTCACCGTCCGAAATCAGATAGCGAAATTCCCTGGCTTCGGGTACACACTCAAGGTAAAAAGGGTGTTGCGGGCTGTCTAAATATTTTCCTGTTTCGTATGTATCGGAACGCTTAATGTCGTATATCATTCCGGATTTTAATACGTCCAGCTTCGCGTACAGTAGAAAATCTATGCCCGAAATTTGCCTCTGCATGGTTGCTACGACTTGAAATTGTCCACCCTTTACAATGTCCCCGATGTCTTTTACGTCCTGTTCTTCCGCCTTATAAACGCCCTTGCAGTAGGCATAAACCTTGCCTTCAAAGTCTATGCCCTTCTGCATTACAGGCGTAGTAGGTTGTATGACTCGGTTTAAGCAATTTATAAAATCCTGATATGCCTTCTCGTCATCATAGGCGTTGTATATGTAATTCCACGCGCTTAACAATGATTGAGTTATAAGCGTTCTCATATTACCCCTCGATTTTCGCGTAAGCCTTTTTTGCGCCGTCCCACTTGTAACCCAGTTCTTTGACCTTCTCACTGAACATTGCCTTGATTTCTTTTTCGCTCGTCAGCGCGTGGGTTATGTGCTTAAAATTTCCCCCAAAGGCTTCTATATCCTCTAAGCTCTGTACGCCTGCCACAAGGGCACGACCAGCTTCAATAGCTTTGTCGTAGGCTTCTTTATCTGCCTTAAAAAACTCTGTTTCGGCAGCTATGTTGGCGTTCGCTTCAGCAAACATTTTTGTTAGGTAATCGTTCGGAATGTTATCGGTCAATGTCGGCAACTTCCTTGCGCCGGTAATGCCGTGGCAACCCTTAGCGAAATACGTTTCCGTGGGTGTGAACCCAAGCATACGGCTATCGCCCTGCATATACATGTAGCAACCGAAATCGCAAGGCTGCCATACGAGGTTCCTCGCGGCTCCCTCGCACATCAGGCGCTGTATTGCGTTGCCGTCTTTGTCCTTTTCCTCGACGGTATGAAAAATATAGATTACGTTTTTGTTGGATAAAGTGTTAAGTTGATTGGTTAAATCGATGAATGCCTGTTTGACTGCACCAAAACCTTTTAGTGAAATGCTGCCGTCCCTTTGGCGGTATTTGCCGTCCAAGTTTTTATAGTGGTCCTGCATATAGGTTACAAGGCTTCCCCCGGTGTCGATAACCACGGTTTCAAACTGCTTGAATTCTGCGCTCTCAATGTCCGTCAGCAATTCGTCATAACTCTGTACTACTATCGCCTCTTTGCGGTGCTGGGGTTTTACCCTCTCCCTGCCCCTATCCAAATCAATCAAAATTGGATTGGGCGCTGACAATGCTAATGTAGTCTTACCTATCCCCGGCGAACCGCTTATAAGCATTACAAACTTCTTGTTCTGTGTTACTTCATTTGCTTTGATAAACATATATCCCTCCTATAAAAAATCTCTTTCCTTCATCCCGACATATCCAAGCGGGTCTCTGTCTGCCTCTTCGCAGTCTTTGACATATTCGTCAATCTCGTCCTTGAAATACGCCGTGATTTCTTCCCTCATTCCCTCTTGCAGGTCGGTTTCTACGCCGATTTCGTCAATCAGAAAATCAACTACTGCCCTCGACTCGTCACCCCTAAGCTTGAGGTGGTCTGCCATTATATCCTGTAGAGCTTGCCTGACCTCAATGTCCGATGCCTCATACTCGTAACCGTCCCCGTTCTGTCCGTAACCGTCTAGCTTCATTTCCCCACCTCCGGCTCTTTGCCTGTTCTCTTGTGCTCGTAATAAGCTCTTAAAGATTGCGCGTGACAAGGTTTAAGTTCGTACACCCCGCAAAAAAAGATGTAGCCGTCAAATGTGTTCATATATCCCCTCCTTAATTTTTATTTAAAACAATCGATAATGACTTGCTCGGTAACATTTAGCGCTTTTGCAAGCTTTATAACAATGTCTACCGTGGGGTTGTATTTCCTTTTTTCAAGATTTGATAAATAGACTCTTGATATCCCCACTATTTTCGCCAAATTTTCCTGGGTCATTTTATTTTGGTTTCTCAAATTCGCTAAAGTCATAGTAAAACTCCTAATGTTTTAAATACTTTACATTGACAAGAGAATATGGTAGAATTTGGTTGCCTTATAGGCGAAGGAGGTGGATTTCTTGAAAGCCATTTTGAATTCGCCCGTACCCCGTACATACAGCGACTAAGGGCTGGGTCTCTGACCCAATGGCGCGGGTCTGTGCCGCGCGAAACGCTGTGTAACCGAAGGCGTCCGTTTACGCCGGACGTGTTGGAAATCTACCAACCCATTTCGCAAACCAATAGCGAAAAAATGGTACGCTGGCTAGCGGGAAAAGCCGGAGTAACCAATGCAGGAACGGGGGCAACAAGTTCAGAACAGAGCCGAGTAGCGTATTTGCTCGGCTTTTGTTTTACCCATATTCTCTTGTCAATGTTCTGTATAAATAGGTCTTTTTTAGAGACTTATTTTCTTAGTTCTGCTTCGAGTTTGGCATTGCTATTTGCCTCGCCTTTCATCCTTGTTGTTGTAGGATTTTCCTATCCGCATCTTAAGCCAATATTCATAATCCTGCCTGTGAACTTTGCCCGCCATTCCGAGGGTATCCGAGACCGCACGAATGCCCGCTATATAGTCATAAGCTGTATCTTTCGACACGCAGAACATCGCGGCTATGTCATCCACACAAAGGACATCTTTTTGCTGAATGATTTTTTGGTTGACAAGTGAGGAAATGCGCTCTTGAAGTTCGTTTGAAAGGTTATCCATCTGGGTTTGCTCCTTTTCTAAAGGTAACTTAATAAGTTACCTTTAGGACAAAAAAATATACGCAGGGTTTTCGATCTGTAGTAAGTCAATCATCTTTCTTACCTCATCCGTTCCGAACACTCCCACCTTCATTTTTTTATAAAATGTTTTTGGCGTAATTCCCAATTTATGCGCAACCTCTTGCTGTGTTAATCCATTTTTTACTATAATGGCTTTAAGTTCATTTTGTTTCATTTATTTATTCTCCTATTGCGTTCTCACTTTTGTAGCCTGTCAAGTTACTTTGATTATAACGCAGTAAAGGTGACTTGTCAAGCTATTTTTATAACTTTTTAGGTTATTTTTTGCTTAATAAGTTGCTTTTTTTTCTTTTGAATGTTATTATTATATAAATTAGTTGAGGAGTTAAAATGAATATTGGTGATAGAATAAAGCTTTTGAGGGAAGAAAAGCACATGACTATGGAAGAGTTGGGAAAACGTGTTGGTTCTCTAAAACAAACCATTTATAAATACGAAAACGGCATTATAACCAATATCCCCTTGAATAAGGTCGAAAAAATTGCCTCTGTTTTAGGGGTTCCGCCTGCTTATCTTATGGGTTGGATGGATGGTAACCACATCACTGATAAGGAATCACAAAAAGATTCAAGAAAAGAATTATCTTTTTTGAATATCCCTGAAAAATTTAAGGATGTTATGGTTGCATTTTCTGGCGGGGCAGAAGGATTGACACAAGCAGATATAGATAATATTGTAAGGTATATAGAGTTAGTAAAAAATCAAAAGAAATAAATATAACAAGATAAGTGGGATTATGAATAGTAAGTTACTAATGATGATGGCCGAAAGTCTTGATATTTCTATATACAACTATCGTATGCCCGAAAAGAAGGCTTTTACGGCGTGTGGTACAATTGCTCTTGATTACTCAAGAATTGAAAC
>CALGIK010000044.1 GCA_937915515.1 uncultured Clostridia bacterium | reverse complement strand
ATTGTTAGTTACTGTCTGATAGTTAACTAACTTGTTGTTGTTTATATTATAATAACAATGTGTAAAATAAACAACAACAAGTTAGTTAACTATCAGACAGTAACTAACAATACACACTGTTTTCGTTCGTCAAAAGTAAATATAAATAAATTATGTAGGAGAAAAAATGGAAAAGAAAAAATCCGACCGCCGTGTTAGATATACCAAAATGGTTTTGAGAGAGAGTCTTTTAGAATTAATGAAAACCCAGCCGGTTGTTAAAATAACGCCGACTCAGTTGTGCCGCCATGCCGATATCAATCGCAATACTTTTTATTCTCATTATGACAGTCCGGAACAATTGTTAAATAGTATTGAAGAAGAGTTTTTTGAAGAAATAAAGTGTTATATACTTCGATTGCTCAAAAACGGCACAATTATTGATTTACTGACTGAGATTTGCGTTTTTATCAGCAAGAACAGTGATATTTGTGCTGTGCTTTTTTCGGAATACGGTGACAAAGACTTTTTAAAAAAGATATTTGATTTGGCATACGAAAAAAGCTTAAACGAATGGCGTTCAGCGGGCATGAAAAACGACGTAGGGCAAAAAGCCGATTATCTTTACTGTTTTTGCCTTAACGGCAGTATCGCCGTAATTCAAAAATGGATTGCCGAAGGAATGAAAATGACTCCTCATGAAGTAGCCTTGCTTTTGCATCAATACAATTATTACGGACTAAACGCATTTTTTAAAATCTAACATTTTTTTAAGAAGATTAAAATCATAAAAAATTGCACCTATCGCAAGTTACATAATGATAGGTGTTTATTAAATGTGGTTACTTAAATATTTTAATTCGTTTTTAGAATATAAGAAAACGGCATAGCCATAATTTTTAGCTATGCCGTTGTTATTTTAGGTCTAACAGTTATTTGATGATAATTAAGCGATTCGATAAAAAATTATTGTTTAATTTCTTTTTTAGAAAGCTCTTCATACTTCTTTACACGTTCGTGCGCTTCTTTTTCCGCTCTTGTAAACAGTTCGTCCGCAAGGTCAGGCTTGGTCTTTAACAAGCTTGAATAACGCACTTCGGTACGCAAAAAGTCCTGATAGCTGCCTGTAGGAGCTTTGCTGTCCATAATAAAGGGGTTTTTGCCTTGCTCTAACAAGTCGGGGTTATAACGGTAAAGCTGCCAATATCCGCAATCGACGGCTTCCTTAATAAGCTTTTGAGGATTTGTCATATCAATACCATGATTGATGCATGGTGCATAAGCAATAATCAAAGAAGGTCCTTTATACGCTTCGGCTTCCGCAATGGCTTTTACTACTTGATTGTAATCTGCGCCCATACCTACCTGAGCAACATAAACATAGCCGTAGCTCATAGCCATCATACCTAAATCCTTTTTCTTTGTGCGTTTTCCCGAGGCTGCAAACTTAGCGACCGAACCTGTCGGTGAAGATTTGCTTGCTTGTCCGCCGGTGTTGGAATACAACTCAGTGTCAAGAACCAATACGTTTACGTCTTCGTTTTGCGCGATAAAGATATAGCCGGAACTTTAACCGATATCGTATGCCCAGCCGTCTCCGCCGAAAATCCATATGGATTTTTTAACTAAAACGTCTTTGTCTTTATAGATAGCTTTTGCTAAATCGTCTGCTTCGCATCCGCAATCTTTGCATCCTTCGACAATTTTTATAAGCTTTGCGGAAGCTTCCTTGCTTGCTTCGCCCTCGTCTTTACTTGCTAACCAGTTATCGCATACCTTTACGCATTCTTCACAGTTTGCGGTTTTTTCCTTAAAGGCTTTTACCAAGTCAACCATACGGCTTCTGCGCTGAGCATAAGCTAAATTCATACCGAAGCCAAACTCGGCGTTGTCCTCAAACAAGCTGTTTGCCCATGCAGGTCCGTGGCCGTCTTTGTTTACAGTGTAAGGGCAAGTAGGGGCGCTGCCGCCGTAAATAGAAGTACAGCCTGTTGCGTTGGCAACAATCATTCTGTCTCCAAAAAGCTGTGTGACAAGCTTAATATACGGTGTTTCTCCGCATCCAGCACATGCTCCGCTGTATTCAAATAAAGGTTGTTTAAACTGACTGCCTTTAACGGCTCTTAGTCCGCTTTCTTTTTGTTGTACTGAAGTACTGAAAGCAAAGTTGGCATCTTCATTGACCTCTTCTGCAGGTCTCATAACAATAGCTTTTTCACTAGCGATGCAAACATTAGCGCAGCTTCCGCAACCTGTGCAATCCATCGGAGACACTTGAATGCGGTACTTTGCTCCCTTTATGCCGGTAGCAGGCAGAGTAACAAAACTATTGGGAGTGGGGGTGTTTTCGTCAATCAAAACGGGACGTATTGTCGCATGCGGACAAGCTATACTGCAGCGGTTGCACTGTATGCAGTTTTCGGGTTTCCATACGGGCAAGTTAATAGCAATGCCGCGCTTTTCGAAGCGTGTTGTAGCTGTCGGCACGTTACCCGAAGGATTAAACGCCGAAACAGGCAATTCGTCGCCTTTTTGTTCTAATATAGGTTTAATAAAATCGTTATAATACTTATCGTCGCAGCCGTTGACCATGTCAGCGCCCTTTGTCGAAGTTATCCAACTGCTTGGTACGTTAACTTTTACCAGACCGGTAATAGCGTTGTCTATAGCCGCAAAGTTAGATTCGATAACCTTTTGACCTTTTTTGCCGTAAGTTTTTACAACGGCTTTTTTCATATAATCTTCGGCTTCTTCGTAAGGAATTATATTTGCCAGTTTAAAGAATGCCGCCTGCATAACCATATTTGTCGATTTTGCGCTGCCCGATTTGATGGCTATATCCAAACCGTTTATTATATAAAACTTAAGTTTTTTGTTGGCTATATCGTTTTTAACTATTGCGGGCAATTTTTCTTCAAGCTCACTTTCAGACCAATTGCAGTTTAATAAAAATGTTCCGCCGATTTTAATGTCAGAAAGCATATCATAACGGGTGATATAACTTTGATTGTGGCAAGCGATGAAATCTGCATTGTCAATAAAATAGCTGGACTTAATGGGGTTTTTGCCGAAACGCAAATGGCTTATAGTAATTCCGCCGCTCTTTTTGCTGTCATAGGCAAAATAGCCTTGAGCATAGAGGTCGGTATGGTCTCCGATAATCTTAATGCTGTTTTTATTTGCTCCGACAGTTCCGTCACTGCCAAAACCGTAAAATTTGCAGCGTGTAATGCCTTCTGTAGCTACGTCAATTTTTTCCTCAACAGGCAATGATGTATAAGTAACGTCGTCGGTTATACCCACTGTAAAATGATTTTTGGATTGATTTGATTGCAAATTTTTGTATACAGCATAAACCATGGACGGATTAAACTCTTTGCTGCCCAGTCCGTATCTGCCGCCCACAACCTTATATTTGTCGGCAATGCCATGTTCCTTAAGAGCGGAAATTACGTCAACATAAAGGGGTTCGCCTACACCTCCCGGTTCCTTCGTTCTGTCTAAAACAGCAATATTTTTAACTGTCTTTGGCAAAGCTTGTACAAAACTGTCAGAGGGGAAGGGACGATAAAGTCTAACTTTAAGCAAGCCGACTTTTTGACCTTTTTTATTTAAATAATTTACAGTTTCTTCCACTGCGTCTGCGCCGCTGCCCATAATAACAATTACGTCTGTAGCGTCGCTTGCTCCGACATAGTCGACCAAATTATAATTTCTTCCGGTAATATTGCCGACTTTTTTCATGTATTTTTCGACAATAGCGGGAGCAGCTAAGTAATACTTATTTGCAGCTTCTCTGTTTTGGAAATATATATCGGGGTTTTGATTTGTGCCGTATTGCTGAGGATGCTCTGGGTTAATGGCTCTTGCTCTAAATTCGTCAACAAATTTACGGTCAAGCAGCTTATCCATATCGGCATAATCAATCATTTCTACCTTGCTGATTTCGTGACTGGTACGGAAACCGTCAAAGAAATGCACAAAAGGTACTTTTGATTCGAGAGTAGACAAATGCGCTACCAAAGCCATATCCATAGCTTCCTGTACGTTGTTGCTGCATAATAATGCAAAACCTGTCTGACGGCAAGCCATAACGTCGGCATGGTCGCCAAAAATCGATAAAGCATGAGCAGCAAGAGCGCGTGCCGAAACGTGAAATACGCAAGGCAAATTTTCGCCTGCGATTTTGTACATATTAGGTATCATCAACAACAGCCCTTGGCTTGCCGTAAAAGTAGTGGTAAGCGCGCCTGCTACCAAACTGCCGTGCACTGCTCCCGCAGCACCAGCTTCAGACTGCATCTCGGCAATTTTTACTGTTTGCCCAAACAGATTTTTTCTCCCTGCGGCTGTCCACTCGTCTGCTACTTCCGCCATAGGTGAACTTGGCGTGATAGGGTAAATAGCAGCGACATCCGAAAAGGCATACGCTACGTGGCTGGCAGCGGTATTGCCGTCGATAGTCATTTTTGCCATATGTTTATCCTCCATTAAGTAAAAATTTTCTACAAAATCAGTTTTTTATCGTAAAAAAAACTCATCAAAATTAACCTTATAAATTATAACATAATGCAGAATAATGTCAAACAAAATAGTCTTTTGGGAGCAAATTTAACAAAACTAACACCTGTATATTCTCTGCTATACCTTGACTATTTTAAACGCTGTATGTTATTATATTGTTTGGTTAAAGAAACAAGAAAAAGTAATACTTTTATTGTTGCGCACTTTAATTTTGCTCAAAAAATAACTAATTGAAACAGAAAACGGAAATAATCAATAGCAAAATGCAAAAAATAATAGAAATTAAAAACGTTACTTATAACTATAAGGATTACACCGACAACGGCACTGAGATAGCGACGGACAGGGGTGTAAACAATATAGACTTAGACGTATACGAAGGAGAGTTTTTGGCGCTTGTCGGACACAACGGCAGCGGCAAAAGCACTTTAGCCAAACTTTTTAACGGTTTAATAAAGCCGCAAAGCGGGTCCGTCAGGGTATACGGATTAAATCCCGAAATTGACGAGCAGTTATACAAAATCCGCTCAAAAGTAGGCATGGTATTTCAAAACCCCGACAATCAAATGGTCGCTTCCATTGTCGAGGACGACGTAGCTTTTGGACCGGAAAATTTGGGGATAGAAACGAAGGAACTTCGTAATCGTGTCGACAACGCACTAAAAAGCGTCAATATGTACGAATATGCCGACAAAACACCAACCAGATTAAGCGGCGGTCAAAAACAACGCATTGCAATCGCAGGCGCTTTAGCTATTGAGCCGTTAGTGTTGGTTTTAGACGAAGCAACGAGTATGCTTGACCCCATTGGGCGCAGTGAGGTGATGGAAACGGTATTAAAGCTAAACAAAGAAGGGATAACGGTAATTGCCATTACGCACTTTATGGACGAAGCGGTAAAAGCCGACAGGGTAGTGGTATTAAACGAAGGCAAGATAGCTTTAGAAGGTGCTCCAAAAGAGGTGTTCTCGCAAGGACGGTTGCTGCACCAAATGGGGCTTGACGTGCCCCGGAGTGTTTCTTTAAGCACTCAATTGTCCGAAAGAGGGTTTAACGTCGAGCCTTTTACAACAGATATAAAACTTTTGGGGGACAAGCTATGTCAATTATTGTCAAAGATTTAAGCTACACCTATAACCCTAAGTCCCCCTATCAAACGCAGGCGCTAAAAAATGTATCGCTTACAATTGAGGAAGGTCAATTTGTAGGTTTATGCGGTCATACAGGCAGCGGCAAAACCACTTTTGTTCAGCATCTAAACGCTCTTATTATCACGCAGGAAGGTTATTTGTCCGTCAACGGTTTGGATTTGACTGTTAAAAACAAAAAACTGCGGCGAGAAATGCTTAAAAAACTCAGAGGCAAAGTCGGTATGGTTTTTCAATATCCCGAATACCAGCTTTTTGCCAATACGGTATATGAAGACATAGCTTTCGGTCCCAAAAATATGAAACTGACTAAAGAGGAAATTGATGTCAGGGTCAAGGAAGCTATTATTTCGGTAGGCTTGGATTTCGATTACGTAAATCAAAAATCACCTTTTGAGCTCAGCGGCGGCGAAAAACGGCGTGTTGCGCTTGCGGGCGTTTTGGCAATGCGTCCGAGCGTTCTTGTTTTAGATGAGCCTACGGCTGGTTTAGACCCAAGGGGAAAGAGGGAAATTCTTGATTTAATTGTCAATCTCAAAAAGCAATCGGGGTTGACGGTGATTATGATAAGCCACGATATGGACGAGGTGTACGAATATACCGACAGGACGATAGTGTTTAACAATGGTACGGTAGAATACGATATGAGGACATACGAGCTTTTTCAAAAAGCCGACTTAACAAAATTGGGATTAGAAATTCCGCAAATGGCAGTGCTTAATAATATATTGAAAAACGGCGGAGTTTTTTTAACGGGCGAAAACCATACGGTCAAGCAAATGCTTTCGGCTTTAGTGCAATATAAAGCAGACAAGTTAAGGAAACAACAAAATGATTAGAGAAGTAGCCTTCGGTCAATATTATCCGACAAAATCGGTAATTCATAGACTTGACCCAAGATTAAAAATAATATTAAGCTTAGCCTATATGGTAGCTACGATTTTTTTGGTCAACTCGTTTTTTTGCTATGCCTTATTGTCTTTATTTTTGCTTTCTGTGATAGCCGTCAGCAAAATTCCTCTTATAAGCGTATTCAAAAGCGTAAAAGCCATATTGTTTTTGGCGCTGTTTACAGCGGTAATTAACATCTTTTTTATCAAGGGAAACGCAGAGGAGCTTTTGGTAGATTGGTGGATTTTTAAAATATACTCCTCGGGACTTATTTCCGCAGGCAGAATGGTTTTTAGGCTTATTTTACTTGTAATGGGAGCGAGTATGCTTACCCTTACCACAACACCGGTAGATTTAACGTACGGCATTGAGAGTCTTCTGTCGCCCTTAAAGCTGATAAAAGTCCCTGTAGGCGATTTTGCGCTGGTGATGAGCATCACTTTAAGGTTTATACCTACTTTGATGGAGGAAACGGACAGGATAATCCGCGCTCAAAAAGCGCGCGGTGCGCAGTTTGATACGGGGGGAATGGTGGCGCGCGCAAAGGCTTTTGTACCCATACTTGTACCGCTATTGGTAAACAGCTTTAGACGTGCGGAGGAATTGGCAATGGCGATGAACGCCCGCTGTTTTGAAGGCAGCACAAAAAGGACGAGGTTAAAAAAGTTGATTTTTTTGTGGCGTGATTTATTTGCTTTGCTTATTTTTGTCTTGATTGTCGGTTTTGCCGTCGCCGTTAATTATATAAATTCCGATTGGTTGGTTAACTTTATTGGCAAGCCCCTTTTTGATATTTTATTTTTTGACAGATAATATGCCAAGATATGCTTTAAAAGTTGAATATATAGGCACGGCTTACAGCGGCTGGCAGTGCCAAAAAAACGGCGTATCGGTGCAGGACACGCTCGAAAATGCATTGAGCAAAGTGTTTAGCCAGAATATAAAAGTCACGGGCAGCGGTCGCACCGATGTAGGCGTACATTCTAAAGGGCAGGTGGCGCATTTTGATGCGGAAAAAGAGCTTAAAACCTACAATCTAATCAGAGGCGTAAATGTTTTTTTGCCCGGCGATATCGCCGTAACAGACGCTAAAATTGTAGCCGACAGTTTTGACGCACGTAAAAGCGCAATCAATAAAACATATATTTATAAAATGTATGTTTCGTCCTTTAGACACCCTTTTTTGGATATTGACCATAAGCAAGTTTATAAACAGCCTGATATATTAGCTATGCAAAAAGCCGCAAAATATATAGAGGGTAAACACGATTTTAAATGTTTTATGAGCACAGGCAGCAACTTTAAAACCACCGTGAGAGAAGTTTATTCCTGCACTGTCACGCAGCAAGATAACGAGATTTTTATAACCGTCAACGGCAACGCATTTTTGTACAATATGGTACGCACAATTGCCGGCACTTTATTGTTTGTAGGTATGGGAAAAATATCGCCCGACGATATACCTAAAATTATCGAATCGGGCAACCGTGCTCTGTGCGGCAAAACCCTCTCTGCAAACGGCTTGACATTAATTGATGTCCAATATTGATATTGCTTAGGTTAAAAAACTTATTAAAAATTGTTTTTAATTTTTTTTACTCGCTTCTGCCCATACTTCAAAATAGTCGTTGTTAACATTGCCTACGGGTATCGTAGTCAAATATCGCAGTATTATGCTAAAGCGGGACTGTCTCCCGAAACCGTGCGTGATACCAAAAAATAAAAATATTCCGCACGCTGATTAATTGTCCAGACAGGCTCTGACAACTTTTTAGGGGTGTACATAGCCGCCTTTCCGTGACCTTTTGTATTGCTTATGATATCCATTACAGTAGTAAATTCCCAAGGAAAAACCATATCCACTTTAATATTAAAAGGGTAGACGGCGGTAAAAGTCGGTTTGATTTTTTTAATTTTGCCGTCATACAAAATTGCCTTTTGCATATTGGTTTCCAGTAAATTCACTAAAGAAAGGCTTTTTTTAAGTTCTTCTATTTT
>CALGIK010000043.1 GCA_937915515.1 uncultured Clostridia bacterium | reverse complement strand
GCTAACGCAAGCTTAATTCCCTATACTATTACGACAAATATTACTCTAAGCGGCGTAGACAAAGACAATTATGTTTTAACTCAGCCATCAAACGTGACAGTCACCATTTCTCCCAAAGTAGTAACAATAGATTGGTGTGAGGACAACTTTATTTACAATGGAGCTAACCAAGCAATAAACGTGACGGCAACATATAAAGATATTACTAATAAGACGATATTGTTAATAGTCACCACAGGAAGCGAGTTTATAACATATAATGCTACAGGCTATACTTTTAAAGCGGAACTGAAAAATGGCGAAACTAATTATATTTTGCCATTAGCTAGCACCAAGCTTTATCATATTAAAAAGGCTGATTTGACGGATGCGTCAACAAGCTACACGGGTATTTATGACGGTAAAGCTCATGGCATAAGCATATCTGTTGACAAATTCCTCAACAGCGACGACATAAGTCTTGCGGTTATTCAATATGGCACATTGGAAAATGAATATACTTCTATTTATCCCACCTTTACTAATGTCGGCACTTATACCGTCTATTATAAAATTAATTTCGCCAATTACAAAACAATTGAGGGCAGTAAAATAGTCACAATTACGCCTAAAGAAGTATCGACTGTTTGGAATATTACTGATGACGTAGTGTATAACGGTTATAATCAAGCTGCTTCAATAATTGCGACGTACTTAAACGTCAATAATCAAGAAGTTACCCTTACCGTAGGTTTTGACGGCGAATTTAAAAACGTAGGCAGCTATATTGTAACAGCGTCCTTGTCCGACAGCAATTACACACTTATTAACGATGAAATGATTATCTGCATAGTGCCTTTACAAATAGTGCTGGATAATTTTAACATTACCACTCAAAAGGAATATGATACTACAAATATTGTCTCAATATCGACTTGGATAAGCAATATTGCAAATTCGGATAAGGGAGTAATCAGCTTAGAAGTTGAAACTTTGTTTAATACAAGTGATGTTTCGGCAAATCAAATTACCGTAAGGTTTTTCCTTTCGGGCAACGATAACGGCAACTATATTGTTCCTGAGGATTTTACCTTAACGGACAATGTAAGCATAACGGCAAAACAGCTTTCAATTTCGGGCGTTACGGCACAAAACCGCCAATATGACGGTACAAATATTGTTGCACTTGTCGGCGGCGTTTTAAACGGAGTTTTTGAAAACGAAGAAGTAAATTTTGTGATAAACAACGGTTATATTGAAAGTATAGACGCAAGCGACAACGATTATGCGGTAACTGCTGATATCAAGTTGACAGGTGAAGATGCTAAAAATTATATGTTGATATTGCCCGATTACCTTACTGCGAAGATAACAAAAAGAACAATCACTATTAAAATCGATGATAAAACAAGCAAAGTTGGTGAAGATTTGGTAACTTTAACTTGTCAGTTGACGAATGGAGAAATCGTAGAGAGCGACCTTGATATAGAGCTTAAAAAAGAATCCGGACTAACTGTAGGTTTTTACGTTATTTCGGGTAAATGCGATAATACTAATTACCTGATAACTTGGATTGAAGGAATTTATACAATACAGCAAGTACAGATACAAACTTCTCAAGTGGAAGGTGACAAGGTGGTTCATAGCGTGATTATGGAGTCCTCAACGGGTATTTCCCCTAACACGCAGCTTGTTGTTGAGGATGTCAGCAAAAACTATTCTGACGTAGTTACCAAAACGATTACAGGCAACAATACAACCATTAAAAAAGCTTTCAATATTGTTATCACCAATAAGCAAAACGAGACAATACCGCTTAATGGCAAAGTTACGGTAAAATTGCTTATTGATGAGGAATTACGAAAGGAAAAGTTTTTAAAAGTCATTTTTATAGACGACGAAGGCAATATGGTTGATATGAACGCTTTGCGTGACGGCGATTACCTCGTATTTGAAACCGACCATTTTTCTACATATGCAATAGTAGGACACACAGTTGATACAGCCACCGTTTTGATGATAGTGGGCATTGGCGTTGCGCTAATAATACTTGTAAACGTTATTGTATTTATATCCATAAAAAGTAAAAAAGTAAAAAATAAACAACACTAATGTAAATCAAAGAAGTCTTTCAATCGAGAGACTTTTTTTTACTGTCAATATTTTGTATATTTAGCGTGTCTTAAGTCAAAGATTATTATGCTTTTGTATTGGTGGGTAGTTGTAAAATAAATTGTCGCAAGTGAGCAAAAAAAGGTGCTGCAAATGAAATAATCTTGTTAAAATATAATTAGAAACAAAAAAAACGAACAAGGAATATACAAATAATATAATTTTACTTATACAAATTTCTGATTTTATGATTTGTTTCCACTTAATAAATAATCCATGGAACAGCCAAAGTATTTTGCTAATTTAATAATTGTTTCCATTTTGGGATTTACGTCTTTTTTCCATTT
>CALGIK010000042.1 GCA_937915515.1 uncultured Clostridia bacterium | reverse complement strand
CCGTACAGATATGCTACTTCAGGCATTGTGGAATGAAAAGCCGTATCAAAAACGCCTACCGTCGGGGTAGAAGGCATAACCTTTTGGCATGCTTCGATACCCATGATATTTGCGGGGTTATGTAAAGGCGCTAATTCTATATTTTCCTTACAGCATTTGATAACGTCAGGAGTAATAAGTACGGAAGAATTATAATCTTCTGCGCCGTGTACGACACGGTGACCTACAGCGGAAATTTCCTCCATATTTTTAACTACGCCGCACTCTTTGCCTGTTAGAGCCTCTAAAACCATTTGTATTGCCGTTTCGTGATTGGGCATATCTTTTTTAAAGACAAATTCCTGCCCCTTAGCTTTATGTGTAAGTAAACTTCCGTCAATACCTATGCGCTCGCAAAGTCCTTTAGCGATTACGCTTTCGTTTTGCATATCTATTAACTGATATTTTAAACTGCTGCTTCCTGCGTTTATTACTAAAATTTTCATTTGATAACTCCTTTATAATTATTTAATGGATGCCTGTATGCAAGTAAGCGCAACAGTACCTATAATATCGCCGACATTGCAGCCGCGTGACAAATCGTTGACGGGTTTAGCAAAACCTTGGCAAATTGGTCCGTAAGCGTCAAATCCGCCTAAACGCTGTACAAGCTTGTAGCCGATGTTTCCCGCGTTAAGTTCGGGGAAAATAAGTACGTTAGCAAACCCTGCAACCTTGCTGTCTTTTGCTTTTAAAGCGGCAACTTCGGGAGAAAGCGCTGCGTCAACTTGCAATTCGCCGTCAATAGCCAAATCGGGAGCTTTTTCCTTTACCATTTGCGCCGCTTGTTGAACCTTAGTAACTAAGTCATGCTTTGCGCTGCCCATTGTAGAAAAGCTGAGCAAGGCTACTTTGGGTTCGACACCCAAAAATACTTTTGCCGATTGATGAGAAGCTATCGCTATATCGCATAATTGTTCGGCGCTTGGGTCGGGAGACACTGCGCAGTCGGCAAACAGATACAAGCTGTTTTCTTCTCTTGACGGGTGATTCATAATGAAAAATCCGCTGACCGTAGAAATACCGGGGGCAGTTTTTATGATTTGCAGCGCCGGACGCAGCATATCGCCGGTAGAGTGTATCGCACCGCCTACCATACCGTCGGCTTCGCCTTGCTTTACCATCATGACGCCATACCACATAACGTCTTTCATCAACTTGTCGGCTTCCTCTTCCGTCATGCCCTTGGCTTTACGCAATTCGTAAAGATATTTGGCATAAGAACCGTGCTTGTCGCTGTTAAGCGGGTTGATATAAGTAACTTCGCTCAAGTCAACATCGGGGCATTTTTGCTGCGCAATTTTTTTGTCGCCTAAAAGAATAATTTTTGCGAGTTTTTCCTTAGCGCAAATTGCCGCCGCTTTAATAATGCGAGGCTCTTCCCCTTCGGGCATAACAATTGTTTTGTTAAGCATTTTGGCTTGGTCTTTGTACTTTTCGATTAAGTTTAACATAATATCTCCCTTTGTTTGATTAAATAATTTTTTTGTGATAGTATTTTAACTGTCAAAGTTCATACTTAGTTATAATACTACAAATCAAAAAAATAGTAAACAGGAAGCGGCGCAAAATTTGAAAATTATAGGCATAATTTGCGAATATAACCCTTTGCACACCGGACACGTTTTTCATTTGGATTATGCAAAAAAACTTGTC
>CALGIK010000041.1 GCA_937915515.1 uncultured Clostridia bacterium | reverse complement strand
CATACTTAACCATTTTATTTCTAAATCCAAAAACTAAGGCGGAGTTTTTGGATTTAGAAATAAAATGGTTAAGTATGGGCATGAGCGGCGACTATATAACCGCCGTCAGCTGCGGCGCTAACTTGGTGCGTTTGGGCACCGTATTGTTTGGCGAAAGAAACTACAATTTAGGGGAAAAATGAAAATTAATTTAAACAAAAAAAATTTGATTTTACTGTTTATATGCCTTGCGCTTATAATTTTGGGCGTTGTCGCAGACCAATTCACCAAAGGCTTTTTCGAAAACCTTTTTAAAGAAGGGAAACTTCCCATTGTTGTTGTGCCTGATATGCTTGAGTTTACCTTTGTTTTAAATGACGGCGCAGCGTGGGGAAGTTTAAGCGGCAGCAGTATTCTGTTTTTTATTTTGACATCATTGGCTTTGCCTATTTTTTGCTATTTTATCTTGACACGAATTAAAAACGGCGGCTTTTTTAACGGAGCGGTGCGTGATTTTTTGGCCACCAAGTTTTTGGGCAGATTAGATTTTGTTTGCAATGTCGCCGATATTTTGTTGAATGTCGGTGTTATTTTAGTAATTATCGGTATATTGTTTGTTGATACAGACGCTATTTTTAAGAAACATTCAATAAAAGAAGGTTGCGAGAGCTATGATATAGGTATGGACAAAAATCCAGATTTTTTATACGAAATAAAAGATGCGAACTTAAACGTTGAAAATGAAAATAGAAACGAAAGCTTAAACGCTGTCAATGAAAAGACGGAAAATAGCTTGGATAACGGATAAACAGATGACAACGGATGACCAAACAGTTATAAAACATTTGGTTGTAGACGAGGAAAACGGCGGCGACAGACTGGATTGTTTTGTGTCCGAAGAGTTGAATATCAGCCGTTCGCGCGCTCAAAAGCTTATTAGCGACGGTTTTGTCAAACTTAACAATGTAGTTGTCACAAAAGTATCAAAAACAGTAAAAACGGGCGATGAAGCAACGGTAACTTTGCCGCAGCCTAAGCCCATTGAGATAATTGCGCAGGATATTCCCCTTGACATAGTCTATGAAGATGAGTATTTAGCGGTAATAAACAAACAGCAAGGACTTACCGTCCATCCCGCGGGGGGAAGTTACACAAATACGCTTGTCAATGCGCTTTTGTTTAAAATCAAAAATTTAAGCGGCATAAACGGCGATATCCGTCCCGGCATTGTGCATAGGTTGGATAAGGACACAAGCGGACTGATGGTGGTTGCAAAAAACGATTTTGCACACGTTGATTTGTCGGGTCAGATAGAAAGAAAAGAGTGCCGTCGTATTTATTACGCTCTTGTGGAAGGCGTAGTAAAAACCGACAGCGGAACAATAAATCAGCCTATAGCAAGGAGCAAATCTGACAGAAAAAAGATGGCTGTTGACGCAAAAGGAAAAACGGCTGTCACTATGTATGAAGTAATTACACGCTATGCTGACTTTACGCTGGTTAAATTTGAATTAAAAACGGGGCGAACTCATCAAATAAGGGTGCATGCAACTTTTTTGGGGCATCCGGTTGTGGGGGATAAGTCCTACGGTTATAAAAAACAGAAATTTAATTTAGACGGGCAACTGCTTCATAGCAAGATTATCGAGTTTACTCATCCCTTTACAAAAGAGCATATGCGCTTTGAAAGCCGATTGCCCGATTATTTTTTAAAGGTGTTAAGCTCGCTATCCCTGCAATAATGTGCGGATAAAAGTGTAAAAATATGTTTACTTTTATATAAGTTTAATATAAAATACATTAGAGGAGATTATGCCGTACAAAAACCTTATCAGTTTAAAAACACTGAGCGATACCGAGATAAGACAGATATTGGATATTGCTGCCGAGATGAAGCGTATTATTATGTCCCGTGTTAAGCGCGGTCCTCAGCTTATAGGTAAGGACCGCGCTTAACACGGGACATAATAATACATGCAAAAAACGGCGCTGACTTTGTCTGTCAATTATTTATCCGGCATGTCAACCGTTGTGGATAATATTACGACAATAGACGACCTGTTTAGTTTAAAGCTTATGGGCGCGGATTTTATAGTAACCAAAGGCGATGAGGACTTTTTTAACGAAGCGGCAAACAAATGCGGCGGCGGCATCATTAATTTTGGCGGCGGGGGCGAAAACCCTCTGGAAATTTTGCTGTATTTGTTTTCGATAAAACAGACTATCGAAACATTAAACTCTATCGACGTTTCTGTTTTAGGTAATATCAACTCTGACAATACTGCGGTTGATCTGTGCGAGGT
>CALGIK010000040.1 GCA_937915515.1 uncultured Clostridia bacterium | reverse complement strand
TTTTGCCTGCGCCTTATTTTGCTCTGATAAAATTGCGCATATGCGCTCAAAACCGATGGAAAAACCGCAAGCGGGAATATCCGTGCCCAAAAATTTGCCTAACATTTTGTCATAACGGCCGCCGCCTGCTATGGAAACACCGTAATCACCGTAAGAAATTTCAAAAATCGTGCCGGTATAATAATTCATCCCTCTTACTAAGCTGATGTCAAAACTTAACGCACTGTTTGTCAGCGGCTGAGTTATCTCGATAATAGATTTTAAATTTTGAGCGGCTGTGCTGTTAAGCTGGTGGGCGTATTCTAAAGGCTTTTCGCTCTTTTTAAATTCTTCAATTATTCTCAAAAATTTATCTGCTTTTAATTTAGTATGGTCTATAGCGTATAATTCTCCCCGTACACCTTCCAAGCCTATTTTATCCAGCTTGTCAAGGCCAATAAAAACACTTTCGTGTTCCGTTTCGCTAAAGCCGCTTTCGTCAGCCATGGAAGTAAGCAGTCTTCTGTCGTTTATACGCAAGGTAAAATCCGCCAAACCTAAAGCGGCCAGCGCTTGCGTGGTGGCTAAGATAAGCTCGGTCTCGGCTAAAAAAGTTTCCTCTCCGATTATATCTATATCGCATTGCATAAATTGACGAAAACGCCCTTTTTGAGGACGTTCGGCACGCCAAACGTTTCCTATTTGCATGGCTTTAAACACCGACGGAAGTTTGCCCTGATTGTTTGCATAATAGCGGGTGAGCGGTACGGTCAAATCATATCTCAGACCTAAATCGCACAAATCGTCGTTTGACGAATTTTCGAGTTTTTCGCCTCTTTTAAGTATTTTAAAAATAAGTTTTTCGTTGTCGCCGCCTTGCTTGCTGGTCAAAATTGACAAATCCTCTACGCATGGGGTTTCGATGCCGTTAAACCCATAACTACGATAGACGTTTTTTATGGTTTCAATTACATTTTCCCTAATTATAAGTTCATTTGGCAAAATATCTCTCATACCTTTAGGCGCTGTCTTATCAAACATTATTAAACTCCTACAAATAAATAGTTTAACATAAAAGAATAAATTATGCAATCGCTGTATTTTGAATTTATATAGCTTTTACATATTTGCTAATTGTAAATTATATTGTCGCACATTTCATAATCTTGTAATCAGCTAGTTATGCT
>CALGIK010000039.1 GCA_937915515.1 uncultured Clostridia bacterium | reverse complement strand
AAAATTATGCGAGTCGGTAGAATTGTTTGACATATATGAAGGCGAACAAATTGCAGCCGAAAAAAAGAGCGTTGCATTTTCTTTAGCATTCCGAGCGGCAAACCGTACTTTATCCGATAAGGATATCGAGCCGCAAATAGCAAAGATAATAAAATCATTAGAGGTAAAATTTGGTGCTAAGCTCAGATAAAAAGCCATTGTTGCTTGCGCCTGCAGGTACGGTTGAGAGCTTAAAAGCATCAGTGTATAACGGCGCAGATGCCGTATATTTGGGACTTGACAAGTTTAACGCAAGGATGAAAGCGGATAATTTTAATCTTGATAATTTGGACGAATGGGTGAATTTTTGTCATTTGTTTAATGTCAAGGTTTTTGTGACGCTTAACACAAGCATAAAAAATGACGAAATTGTTTCGGCTACCCAACTTGCAGTTGAGTGCTACAATAAAAATGTTGACGGGCTTATTGTCACCGATTTAGGCTTGTTAAAAAATATTAAACAAATTATGCCAAATATGGACGTCACAATGAGCACGCAGCAAAATGTTCACAATTTGTACGGCGCTAAAGCTGCTCAATTGTTAAATGCCGACAGGATAGTGGTATCGAGAGAAACTCCTTTGAGCGATATCGCTAAAATCAAGCAAAATACTAATATCGAAATTGAAAGTTTTTTGCATGGCGCAATGTGCGTAAGCGTATCGGGACAATGCTATTTTTCAGGTTTTATCGACGGCAACAGCGGTAATCGAGGCTTATGCGCCCAGCCTTGTCGGCAAAAATATGATAGTTTTTCTGAATGGAAAAAGCTTAACGGCGGCTTTCTTTTGTCAAGCAAAGACTTATGTCTGATTAATCAGATAACTAGCTTAAAAAATGTCGGTGTTTCCGTTTTAAAAATTGAAGGACGCAATCGCCGTCCTCAATATGTTGCGCAAACAGTAAGCACTTATCGAAAAATCTTGGACGGTAAACAGCTTGACGAAGAGGATATCTTTAATCTTAAGTCTGCCTTTAATAGGGGTGACTATACTAGTGACGGATATCTATTTAACAATAGCGATAAAATTTATACTTTTGTTCAAGGTCATATAGGCGCATATGTGGGCAGTATAATTAACAAAAACGGCGCTTATTATTTAAAAAGCAACAGACACATTAATAAGGGTGACGGATTTAAAATTTTACGCAATGAATTAGAAGTAGGCGGAGGGGTAGCGGTAAGCGAAAGCATAAACGGCTTAACAAAGCTTTCTGTGAGTGAATGCGTAAGCAAAAATGATAAAGTATATATTACTTCGCTCTCTCAACAGGAGCTTGACCTAAGCCACATAAATAAAAAGATAGAAATATCCGCATATTTTAGTGCTGAAATTAATAAATTACCCATTTTAACCTTAAAAAAAGATGAAATAATTGTAACTTCAACAGGAGAAAGTATTGCTCAAAAACCGTTAAACCGATTTACAAGCAAAGAAGAAATAATACGTCAATTATCAAAAATCGGCAATACGTACTATACTATTTCTGACATAGTAGTTGATTGCGACGAGGTTTTTATACCGTTATCTGAGCTCAACAGTTTGCGCCGCAATGCTCTTGCGGCAATAGAAAGGGAGATAATACTAAGATATGATAATAATCTCAACCGTTTGCCTGTTTCGATAAAAAATAATGCTTATACGCATATCAACAACGATTCAACAAATTCGATACTCTTATACTTAAACAGATATAATAACGGCATACAATTTGACAGCAATACTTTAATTGTTTATAAGCCTGACATATACAGTGCATTAAACGCAAAGGAGTTTTGTGCAGCGGTTCCATTATCTAAATATCTTGATTTGCCTAACTTTGGATCGGAAAAAGACATAGAGGTTTTAACACAAATTTTAAAAAATACAGATTTTATCGGGGTTGTTGCTAACAATATCATTATAAATATTTAAACCTAAACCGCAGATAACTTTTATGGTTTAACTTTAGCAAAGGAGTTAAACAAAAAAGTTATCTGCGGTTTAGGTTTAAATATTTATAATGATATGGCTATCCAATCGTTAAGGCAATTTTGCGGCAATTTATTTGAGGGCTTTGTTTACAGTCAGGAATTAACTCTTAACGAAATCAAAGATTTTTCTGACAAAAGCGGATATATTTTTGCAGAAGGGGAGATTTGCATTATGACTTTTGCACATTGCCCTGTGCAAGTAAATTATAAATGCAACTGCGATACATGCAAATATAAAGGGGATATATTTTATACCGACAAAACCAACAGAAAGTTTGCTTTAAAACGTAAAAAAGTATATAATTGCTATTGGGAAATGTATAATTGCTTGCCTTTAAGCGGAGGAAAAAAATTGTTTAAAGGAGGCAGGTATTTGATAAAACCCAATGATAATGATTTACAACAGGTATATACTCATTATGCGGCAATAAACGCATCAAAAACAAGCGATTATCAGCCTAAGGAATATACGACAGGACATTTATCAAAAAAAACTAATTAACAAATGGAAGATAAAACATTAAATAAGCTTGAATATTTTTCCGTCATGGAAAAAGTAGCGGAATTTGCTGTCAGTCTGACGGCAAAATCTTTGATAAAACAGCTTAAACCTAATAATGATATAGCAGAAAT
>CALGIK010000038.1 GCA_937915515.1 uncultured Clostridia bacterium | reverse complement strand
TACGTAAGTTTCAATCCACACACCCGCACGGGGTGCGACTGCTAATTTTTCTAAAAAAACCCCGTTTAGGCGGACAAAAATGTAAATTACGCACAAAAAAACAATATTTGATAACAAAAACAGCTGAAAACATCTCATTTTTCCCTGCGAACTTAACGCTTAATTATGTTTATTTTAGGTTCGCAACTTATACAATCAAAAACCCTTCGGGATCATATGTTTGTTTTGCTCCGCAATGTCTAATCTTATTTTTCCAATTGTCGCCGAGTTTATAATATCGCAAGCTATCCTTATTTACATCAATTATTTTTTCTAACGCAGCTATTAATTTTGAAAAATCTAACGGTGAAACCAAACATTCAAACACCGAATTTTGCACACGCTGACCATAGTTTTCGCATTCCTTTGCAACCCTTCTCAATCTGCCGCGTCCCTCTTTGTCCTCAGTATTAACATCATACGTTATCAAAATCATCATAATTATCTTTTATAATAAGGCACATAGGCATTTATTTCGTCTCTAAGATATCTCGACAAAATCAAAGCTTGCACATAAGGCAAAAGCCCCATTTTTATTTTTTCGCCGCTAAAAGGATGAATAATCTCTTCTTGTTTTTTCTTTTGCCATTCACACAAAAAGGTTTTTCTGGCGTCGTCTGTCATAAGTATCCCTTCGCTTTCCTTATGAATAAAATCAGACCTTTTAATCTGTCTCAAATTGATAAGCGTTAAAACAAACCTGTCCACAAGCACCGACCTAAATTCTTCCATAATATCAAGAGCGAGAGAAATTCTTCCCGGCCGATCAGTATGAAAAAACCCCACATAAGGGTCAAGCCCGACGCTTAACAGCGCCGCCTCGATGTCATGCGCAAGTAAAGAATAACCAAAGGAAAGCATGGCGTTTATGTTGTCAAGAGGGGGTCTTTTTGTACGACCGCAAAACACAAAATCGTCTTTTTGCTGTATAACCATATCATTAAATACAGAAAAATAAAGCCTCGCGGAATCTCCTTCCAGCCCTCTTAAATCATTAAACGAAGCGCAGCTTTTTATATACGATATACTTTGTTTTAATCCGTCGGACGCCTTTTCCAAATTTGTCACATCGATTTTGTCGCTGTTATCCCTTATGCTTCTGCAAATTTCCGCTCTGCTGTTATACAATTTTGAAGAAATTATTGTCTTAGAAATTTCAAGACTAAACTCCATATTTTCCGAGTTAAGATATTGTTTTTTGCGCAACAATACATTGCCTCTTATTTTTCCGTTTATGCCCGCCATATATCTGCCCGTTGGGCTCATAAAGCTTATGAGTATATTGTTTTCGGTGCAATACTGCATAAGCTTAGGACTTGCCCCTAGATAATTAAAACATATAATTCCTTCCAAATTGTTTACGGGGATGCGAAAAGCTTCCTTCCCTTCTTTCAACAAGACAACATTGTTTCCGTCAAGCGAAAGATAACTTTCGGGAGTTGTTATAAAAAGCGTGTTCAATAATTTCCTCATAACAAATCCCTTAAAATTCTGCTGTTGAAAGCGGCTGCATCCTTTTCGCTGAAATTTTTTGAACAAATGCTTTCTAACGAACAGCTTTTGCATCCTTTAATTTTAGCAGGCTTAGGAGTAATATTGTTGTCAAAATAATAATGCATCTGCTCGCTAAGTTTTTTTACTTCGTCGCGCAAAGCATTATCTATATCCACTTTCACCCTTCTGTTGATGCTGAAGTAATACAAATATCCGTAATCAAGTTTTATATTTTTCATTTCTTCAAAAGACATAATCAGAGCGCACAGTTGCACCTTATCCTCCAAACCCTCCTTAGGCTGACCTCTTTTGTATTCTATAATTTTAGGAAAATAAAAATCGCTTTTTTGCTCCACAAATATACCGTCAGGGTCTTTTGTGAACTCAATAACATCAATTACGCCTTGCATCATTAAAGCATGGGAAACCACAGCAACGCTCCTCGAATAATAAACGCTGCCGCGGCTTTCCTTCAACTGAGGGTTATCCGCCCTTTCGTGAAGCATTTTTCCTTCGTATGTCAAAGAATTTTCCTGCCAAACACCTTCGATATGAATTAACCCCCATTGATGCATGCAAAACATAAAATGCTGTATCCCCGAAATAAGCAGATAATCTTCCGTTTCGGTCATCTTTCAATCAACTGCACACCCTCAGGAATAGCTGTCTTGTCAACCAAAACATTATAGTCCTCAAAACAGCGTGAGGGTTTACTGATATCCTTGCGCTCTACCTTTACACTATCAAAAAGTTTATGAGAAGGCGCTACACCGAGAGAAGTTGCGTGCTTATAGATAAACAATTTTCGAACAGCCATCTTACCTCTCGCGGCAGAATGATCGTTCTCAAACATATTGATAATGGCATCCCACAATAAGTTTAAATCATCTTCGTTAAAACCAGTTTTTTCTGCAAGAGCCGCTGACACATAACCTTCCGCCTCGTACAGAGCATATGGCAAAATAAATTTTCGGCCCATCTCGTTTGTCTTTTTTTCCATATCCTTCTCGTTAGTAACCGCCATTCTTGTTATAGTAATTTCTTGAGGCAAAACAGAATCAACGCTACGTGCAAAGTTAAGCTGTACGGGACCTCTTACTATTCCGCAATTTATTTCGGTGGACATAACGGCGCCGAATGTCCTTATGTCATAATAATTGTCGCACATAAATTTTCTGAGAATTTCCACATCTTTGCGGGTTACTTTGCCTTTTGCAATGTTTGTTCTTTCGTAAGCGACGGCATTTGCCTGATTAAGCACAGAACCTTCTTTTATGTATATTTTATATCTTTCCGCATCATTTTTTACCAGCTCCACATAGTTTCTGATTTTGCGCTTAAGGCAAACATCCGTTACTATTCCGTATCCTGTTTCCGCATCAATACGAGGCATATTGCCGGCATCGGGGTCACCGTTGGGGTTTCCGTTTTCCACATCAAATAAAAACTTGAATTCGTAACGGTTTTTAATGATTTCACTCATAATTTTATTCTCCTTTATTTTCAATTATTTGTTCTTTTTCTGTTTGTTCTTTATCGGATTTTTTATAAAACGCATTACTCTGATGATAATACCCGATAATAAATACACCCTGTTCTTCAAGGCTCAAGTGTTTAGGAAATTCCGGTTTTTGTATTGCCTCCATAATTTCCGCAATCCTTCTTTCCGATATATATCCGTAATCGGATTTTGAGATATGCGCCTGCGCCAATTTTAACAGCGTGGGGAAAACTGCCGCAGGCGTCGCGCACGCCGAAGAAAAATATCTGTCTTTTATTGTGGCATTAATCCCAGGATTTGCGTCTTTTTGAGCTTTTTCAAGCACCGCAAACAGTCTGCCTAATAGATAAGGCGTTGAAGTTGCCTTTTCGTTTAAACTCATGTTTAAAACCTCCTTAAAATGTTCTGTTTTTGATATTCTCGAATACCTGTTAAGGTATCCTTTAATTATTGATACTCTTACATAATTGATTTGTTCTATATGCTTGTCCTTATCGTCTCTGTCGCAGCGTATACGGTTTATAATTAGATTGTATAATATCCTCGGATACATATTGCCCGTAAAAATGGACCTCATCAGACTGCCTCCAAGTAAGGGATTTGTATCGTTGCGAGAATTCGGATTTTCGGTTTCCGCTAAAAGCATCCAAATAGGTATCGATTCGGGTTGATTAGAAAACATTTTTTCTATATTTATATCTCTGTAATGTTGGGATATCGTATTAACGATATTAGCAAAACTGTTTGAATAAAAAAACCTAATAGAAATTCTCGATGCATTCGGAGACAAGCCAAGGATATAAAATTTAACATCCGGATTAAGTTTTACGGAATCAAAATCAGGTTTTTTGCCCTCTTTATATGCATTTAAAATTCCTAAAATGTTTTTTTCATATTCTATATTTCTGTTTAATCTCTCGTTTTGAATTGTATCTTCAGCAATAGGCTTAGGCGAAATTAAGAAGTTCATAAAGTCGGTATAACCTTTATCCTTGCTTTCTGCCCAAAAAACAGTAGTTGCATCGCCTAACTGCACCTTTTGATTGTCTGAAGCAAGCAAATGATTAAGAACAGTAGTATAGTTAAACGTTACCGATTCGGATATCGGCGAATTTAACCCTTGCCCTTCGGTTTTGTTGTATGATTCGTATGAGTCGGCATTAAAGGATACGATTGAAGCTCCGCTGCTTTGCGCATTTCTGACATTTTTTATACTTGGATGGAGAATTGCAATATTAGCTTTTTTACCTGTCACAGCACATTGCATTACGGGTAATTTATCTGTTTCGCTATTTGTGTACTTTAGCCAAAGTTCTTTAATTTCTTGGTCTTCGTGTAAAAGCTTACCGTCGATTTCAAAAACTATAAATCCCCCATTGCTTAAATTCGCTTTTAATGGATTTAATATTTCCTCATAATTTTCCATTGAAAAAGTGTTTAAAAATTTAAGGAATATATCGCCGTAATAATTTTTTGCTCCTTCTAATATATCCTTATGTAGTTTTTTAAATGAAGCAAATCTTATAGTTGTTTTCTCTTTCTCATTTTCATTGACAGGCAATCCTATTGCGTATTCTGCTTTATCGCATAAAAAATTTGCAACAATATTGTTTGCTCTCTTTGCCGGTTGAGGCACGGTCATAATCATGGGAATTTCAATTTCTTTTTTGCCTGTTTTTTTGATATTCTCAAGCGTATGTATACCTATCAGTTTTGCATTTTTATCTATACAGAACTTATAAGATACCTTAACTTTAGAAAAACCGTACATAGCTATATCGCTGTCTTCGTCATGCGACAATATTTCATAATATTTATTTAACGCGGAAATAATCATAATACGCTCTCCTTATAACATTTTAAAACATCTACTACACCGTCAATCATAATCGGTCTATAAAAAATCGGGTCAGCATCGTTATAAAATATGTCTTTTTCTTTACGTCCTTTAAAATTCATATCAAAAAGCATAAAACCTAAATCTTGTTCGCCTTTTAGTTTACTTTCTTCAGGTTTATCGACAAGAGTAAAAAAAGCGGGAAATTCCCTCGTACCAAAAACAGGCTGTTTATGAAATTGTCCTTTGTCCATTCGCCTGATTGCGATATTGTAATGTTTTTCTTGACTGTCTGTTTCTCCGGCTTGATCTGTCATCTCAAAATGAGCTTCTATATGGTAGCATACGTCTTTAAGAACCAGCGAAGCTCTTTGTTGCCTGTTTTCGGTAGCAACAGTATAAAACTCCTCATCTTTTCCGTTAACAAGAGCTAAAACCTTACCGACAGGGATTTTATCGCTTACCTCGTTGCGTCTTATATTGGTAAAAAGTATAGGGTTAATCACGTGTATCTTGTCGATAACCCATTTTATTGCAGGTTTCCAATAAATTGATTCGATAATACCTCTTGCCGCCGAAGGCGTAATTATGTCATAACTGACTCTTTCAACCTTCATCTCTGGTCGTGTAAAACAAGCATAGTCTCCCCAAACCTTTAAGCAAATTCCGTAACCCATTTTTTAAAATACCTCCTTAAACACACAGAAAATCGTTTTTTTCATCGTAAAATATATTTAAACCTTTTGTAGTACTATATAAAGAATTATCTTGCAGCATAAATAAGCCGTCGAGTACTTCAAAAATTTTTTTATCGTTGAATAATTTATTAAATTCGTAAGAATAAACCGAAACACTTTTTTGCTGAAGTTTATTAAAGAAAATACCGGGAGTTTTAGAATATTTAATTTTTTCGATTATTGCGGCAATCTCTTCGTCAGGAATAATTATTTGTTTTTGGTCGTTATCTATTAACTTAAAATCATCGGCAGCCTTTTTAAAATCATAATCTAATTGAGCGACATTATTTTTTTTGATAAAACAATTTAATGTTTTGTTTATATCCAAATTGGAAGCGTCATAAGCATTTTTAAAGTATGCTTCAATCGCTTCAGACGAATTTATGTCCTTATATTCATTCATTATCATATTTCCGATTTGAATACCTTGGAGTAAATGTCCCTTCCTTTTTGGTTCTTTCTCGGGACTAAAAACATACACCTGCCCCTTATCAAGTCTGCCTTCCCTGTTGCATCTGCCTGCCGATTGTATAATAGAATCTATCCCCGCAATAGCTCTATAAACAACAGGAAAATCAATATCCACGCCTGCCTCAATCAGTTGAGTGGATATTACCCTGCAATTTTTGCCTTCTGACAAATCAGTTTTTATTCTTTTTATTGCTTCTTTGCGGTCACCGGGCGTCATCAGCGTGGTTAAACAAAAACTTTGGTCATCATTTAATTTTTCATATAAACTTAATGCTTCCTTACGGCTGTTTACGACTACAAGAACTTGATTGAGTATTTTAATTTTCTCGATAATTTCATTTTCGGATAAAACGCCTGCCTTAACTATTTCCGTTCTTTTAAATACTTTTTCTAATTCGTTACTGTTTTTTACAATTTCCTTTATTTCGTGTTTTGCTAATAAGAAATCAAAATTCGGCTGTGTTGCGCTGCAAAAAACTACCGAAGAATCGTAATTGTTTACTAATTCACTAATTGCCATAAGACAAGGCTTTAAAAAATCATAAGAAAACATCTGTACTTCGTCAAAAATAATTACGCTTTGGCAAATATTATGCAGTTTGCGGCATCGGCTGCTTTTGTTGCTAAATAGCGATTCAAAAAATTGCACATTTGTTGTTATTATTATAGGCATGTCCCAATTTTGTGTAGCAAGTTTAAACCTTTCCTGCATAGGTGACAGCTTATTGTTTTCGTCGTAATCGTATTCGTAATTAAAATGATGTTCAAGAACATATTCTTCTCCGAAAATTTTTTTGAAATCGAGAGCAGTCTGTTCTATAATACTGCTATAAGGTATTACATATATAATCCTCTTTAAATCGTGCTTTAACAAATGGCTGATAGCAAATGCCATAGAGGAAAGTGTCTTCCCTCCTCCGGTAGGAACAGAGAGCCTAAACATGCCTTTTTCTTCTTCTGCGGCAGAAAGGCAGCTTTGTAAAATTTCCCTGCGTTTTTGATTTATAACGCCTGATAAGTGCTCAAACTGTTTCAGTTTATCATTTAATTTTTGCCGTAAAACACAAAAGTCGTAATCAATACTTCTGTTTGTTTCTCCTTTCATAAACCTTTCTGTATCAAGATAATCAGCGTCGACAAGACACGAAAAAAGCATGCGCGTATACAAAGATAAAGCAAAATCAGGCTGAGTTTTTGAAGCGTTTACAATTGCCGCAACTTCAGAAACATCATCAAATTCCTTTAAAACCAATTCTGTTTTATAAAAATCATAATCCTCTATCGGTTTTTTTAATCTGCCTTTTAAAGTAGGACTTTCGGCATTATCGGCATCGCAGCCCAAATCCGGCAGACCGGCGTGATGACCCGCAATACAATATCCGCAAATTGTTGAAAGCAGCTTATTAAATTTTTTTTGCGCTAATTTTGCTCCTGCGGTAGAATGATCAACTCTTAGCGGATTTCCTCTTATACGCTTTTGAAACGCATGCGAATATTTGCCTATATCGTGCAAATAACCTATCTGATAAGCTAATTTTTCGGTTTTAAAGGCAGAAGCATACTTTTCGCATATATTTGCGACATTATTAAGATGTGTTTTTAAAAGCTGCTCATCATTGGTATCTTCATTAATTCTTGCTATATATTCCATATATTCAACTTTATAAACACTATTATATCATACAAAATTACAGT
>CALGIK010000037.1 GCA_937915515.1 uncultured Clostridia bacterium | reverse complement strand
CGACGGTTATATATTCCTAATGAATAGAACTAATCGAACTATACAAGTTTTGGATGAAAATAGCTTTGCGCTGATCAAAACGCTGGAATTTTTGATAGAGCCTTATTGCATGGATGCTCATGACGGCAGGCTCGTGGTCGGAATGGGTTTTAGCAGTCAATTCTTTCTATACGATTTATCCGACTGGAACATGAAAAGCGTAAATTGTACGCAATATACCTTTAAACATTCTATGTTGATATTTCAGGTTGCCATATACAAAAATACAGTATATTACAGTCATGGTAATCAATGGTGCGATGTTTTAGCATATAATATCTTAACCGAAGAACATACTTATATAGGTTCCTTTTATGAGCCTATGCTTGCCGTTGACAAAAACGACGGCAAATTGATTCTTGCAGAAGAAGGCTCTTCAAACGTGGAATTAATTTCTTATCAAAATAATGAGACGGAGTTGATAGTTGAATTAAGCTGGAGTAATGCCGGGCTGCGTTTTGACGGCACAAATTTTCATGCCTACGGGTTAATGTTTGATGCTCAAACATTAGCAGCTTTCTCGCTCGAAAAGTATGCTTCGCTTTTTCCGGAAAGTGGTTATTCGGAGATTTTAGGTTCGCTATATTATGACAATACCGTGTCGGTTTTTTTGGCAAAAAAAGATGGTAAAACATACACCGTAATATATGATACAAAAATTAAGAATGTTTTTACCGAGGTTGAAGAAGAATTTGTAACAATATTTAAAACAGAAGACGGCTTTTTAACTTTTGGAAATATAACTAATTCCTTTGTGTATCTAAAAACTTAAGGAATCATCTAAAATCATGACCTACAGTTAGCCAGTCTTCTTAATATAAGGAGGCTGCCTCAAGTTTTACCATATGAGACAGCCCTTATTTTTTATTGTTTTTGGTTTTCTTAAACGTTTTGACTCTGCTTTTGTGTCGAGTGGGCATTAAACGTCAAGTGATCTGCGGCACGCTCAAGGTTGCTGACCAAATTTATAAACACTCCGCTGCTGTCGGGTTGGCATACGCCCTGATTAAGCCTGCATATATGACCGTCAATAAGCTGTTTTTTGTTGAGGTCGATTTTATCCTCTATTTCGTCAACTTTTTGAATAGTCTTTTTATCGGGTTTAAACAGCGCATTTATGCTGAATGTATATAGTTCTTTTATGTTAGAAAACATTTCTAACAACTGTTTTTTGACGTCGTCACTGAAAACCAAATTATCCCTTATGGATTTTTCGGTATACTTGACTATGTTGTCTGCGAAAGAATTAATACGAAGAATATCGTTAATATTGTGGTGCATATGATTTACGATTTCTTCCTCTGCAAGGCTTATGTTGTTTGCGCTTATTTTAACAAGATAGTCCACCATTTTGTTGCCTAATTTCTCGACGTTATCGGTGTTTTTGGTAATTTCCTCAAAATGATCCGAATCAAGTTTTATAAAACCGTCGAAGGCTAACGAAAGATTGGCAAAAGCGTGGTCCGCCATAACCTTAGCTTGTTTATCCATTTGAGCCAAAGCTATCGAGGGAGTTTTAAGCAGTCTTTCGTCTAAAAAACCTGTCTGCTTAACGGTGTCTTTTTCTCTTATCAAAAGTGTCGTAAATTTTACAAATACATTTATCAAAGGAACAAATAATAAAGTACATACCACATTAAAAAACGTATGGAACATTGCAATTTGTGTTGCAGGGAGTCCCGCAAACCACCTTACAAAAGTAACGTTGTAAAAATCCTTCCAACATAATAAGACTATCATAAAGAGCGCTGCTCCAAATACATTAAACATCAAATGAATCAGACTGGCGCGTTTAGCGTTTGCCGAAGCTCCTATGCCGCTTATTAATGCTGTTACGCAAGTGCCGATGTTTGTGCCCAAAATAACGTACAAAACGCTGTTTCCGCCGTTGCCAATCACTAATCCTGCCGCCGCCATTGATATAACTATACTTGTAATTGCGCTGCTGCTTTGAACAATTGCCGTAGCAATTATGCCTATTATTAAAAGTAAGAATGGATTATTGACACTTTGTAACGTCGCCGTTACTACGCCGCTTTCCTTAAAAATATCCATGCTTGCTTTCATAAATTGCATTCCGATAAAAACTAGACCCAATCCGCCTAAAGCTATACCTAAGGTTTTAATCTTATCTTTTTTACCGAACAATGCCATTGCCGCGCCCACAAAAGTGAGCAGCATTAACGGCTTCATAATATCAATGCTTTGAAGCGCCGCTATTTGTGCGGTTATTGTTGTACCAATATTACTGCCCATTATGACAGCCGCGGCCTGAGTTAAATTCATTATGTTTGCGTTGACGAAGCCAACCACCATTACTGTTACTATGCCGCTTGCTTGCAGTATCGCAGTAGACAAAGTGCCTACGCCTACTCCTACCAAAGGTTTATCGGTGGTTTTAGCAAAAAGTCTTTTAAGCCCTCTGTTGGCTAATTTGCTCATACCGTCCGACAGTAGTTTAAACCCTAATAAAAACGAGCCTAATCCCGTTAATAACTCGGTTATCGCATAAAATACATCCATATATTTTTTTCCTTTAATCTCCTATGTTACAAATATTTTCTTTGCTTATATATTTCTTTCGTTGCAAGTACTCACTCCTGCTCCGTTGTTTTTGTAGTTATTATGGATTAATCGACAAAATAAAAGCGGAAATAAAACGAAATCTTAGCCGATAGCTTTTTTTGATTCCCTTTTATGTTCCGCTGCTTCCAAATCCGCCTCCGCCGCGTTTAGTATGCGACAAATTCTCCGCCGTCTCAAAATGTGCTTTTAAGACGGGAGTTATCACAAGCTGGGCAATTCGCTGTCCATTAACTACTGTTTGACCTGTATCGGAATGGTTATACAAAGCGACAGTTATCTCGCCTCGGTAATCGCTGTCAATTACCCCTACTTTGTTTGCCGGCGCCAATCCGTTTTTACAAGCCAGTCCGCTCCGGGCGTATATTAAACCCATATATCCTTGCGGTATTTCGATGCTTATGCCTGTTTTAACAAACACCGTATTAAAAGGCGCAATTGTTATATCTTCTTCACAAAGACAAAATAAGTCCGCTCCCGCCGCTGATTCGGTAGAATAAACGGGTATTAAAGCGTCTTTATGCAGTTTTTTTGTTTTTATTTTCACTTAACTTTTACTCCTGTTTTTGGTAGTGTTTTGCTTAAATAAGCAATAAAAGCAACGGTATTGTCAACACGCAAAATATTGTCGATAGCAATACGCAGTTTGCCGCTGATTTTTGTCCTTTGCCGTACATTTCCGAAAGGTTTAGTACGACGGTTGCCGACGGACAACAGCTTAAGATAAAAATTGCCGCTTTAACCTCAATGCCGATAGGCAAAAACCATATTAAGGCATAAGTAAACAGCGGTAATATTATCAGTTTGACGGCGGAAGACAAATAGCAGCGCCAATCGCCAAAAAGCTCTTTTGTTGATACGGTAGCTAAACGCATACCTAATATAATCATACATATAGGCGTTGTCATTTTGCCGAGTAAA
>CALGIK010000036.1 GCA_937915515.1 uncultured Clostridia bacterium | reverse complement strand
AGTCTCGTCGGTGAGGTTCTCCAAATATTTTTTTATTAATAGATATTGCATCCAATTTTGACATACCTGTCCTGTTTCGCCGTAGGTTACTAATTCGTAGGGATAAAGCGCAACATCAAAGTCAAGGTTATTGTCAATCATAACCTGAAAAGCCTTGCCTTCGATACATTTGCCTTTATACTCGTCTATGGGTTTGCCGTAAATTTTCCCTTCGGGTCTGAAACGATATCCGTAAATGCGTCCTTTGGTATATAATTCTTCCAAAAATTCCGGCGCTAATGTATCGTGCCACTCTTTAGGCACATATCTTAAAGCATTTAACAGCGCTAATTCCGTTTCGGCTTGTGTTAAATTAAACTCCCGCTTAGGAGCACGCCTGATTCCCTCTTTAAATTGTTTTAAGGACGGTAATTCCGTCAGTTTTATGGTCATGGCATCATTAATAATATTGTTATCTATCATTTTTGCTCTCCGTTAATTATTCTTTAATTTAATTCGCCTATAATATTCTCAACCGCTCTTACTATCTCCCCGCTCTTGACCAACTCCTCAACCGCTAAGATATCAGGGGAAATATATCGGTCGGATGCCATAAAGGGCACTTTATTGCGTATTAAATCATAAACAGCTTTTGTGGCAGGTGCTAAATTTAAATTTTTGTCGCCAAAATCAATTGCTTGGCAAGCCGTAAGTAATTCGATTGCCAAAACCTGAGTTACGTTTTTGGCTATTTCGCGCGATTTACGTGCCGCTGTCATGCCCATGCTTACATGGTCTTCCTGATTTGCGCTGCTTGTAATGCTATCAACGCTAGCCGGGTGAGAGAGTACCTTGTTTTCGTTAACTAGCGAAGCGGCGACATATTGAACTATCATAAAACCGCTGTTTAAACCGCCTTTTTTGACTAAAAATCCGGGTAGTTCCGAAAGCTGAGGATTAACCATGCGCTCGATGCGTCTTTCGGATACGTTAGCCAATTCGGACAAAGCAATAGCCGCAAAGTCAAGCGGTAAAGCTAAACATTGTCCGTGAAAATTTCCGCCGCTGAACGTTTGATTGGTATCTGGAAAAATCAAAGGATTATCCGTTACGGCGTTTATCTCTTTGCTTACGATATCGTTAACGTAATTAATGGCGTCTTTACTCGGTCCGTGTATTTGCGGTACGCAGCGCAAAGTATATGCGTCTTGCACTCTTAGTTGACCTTGCTTGGTTACTTTTTCGCTGCCGCTAAGCAAATTGCGCAAATTTTGCGCTGTTTTTATTTGACCTGTCTGACGTCTTAATTGTTGAATTCGGTCGTCATAAGCGTCGGTGATGCCTCTAAGAGCCTCACAAGTAAGGGCGGCGCAAATGTCGGCTGTTTTATTTAAGTTGATACCATCGCTTACTGTCAGACAAGCTAAAGCGCACATTGCACAAGTGCCGTTTATTAAAGCTAAACCTTCTTTCCCGGTTAATTCGATTATAGACAAATTCGCCTTTTTTAAGGCTCTTTTTGCCGGCATTAAGGTGTCTTCATAATAAGCGTTTCCTATGCCGAGTAAACTCAAAGTCATATGCGCTAAAGGCACTAAATCACCGCTTGCGCCCAAACTTCCTTTTTCGGGGATATAAGGCGTTACGGGACTGTTAATTAAGTCTTTTAATGCATCAAAAGTATTGCGGCTGATACCGCTGTTACCTACCGCAAGCGCATTTAATCTTAAACACATAAGTGCCCTGACAGCTTCTTTATTTAAGGGTTTACCCACTCCGCAAGCGTGACTCACAATTAAATTTTTTTGAAGTTTTTTACTGTCTTTTTCGCTGATGCTTACTTCGCTGAATTTACCAAAACCTGTTGTTATCCCGTATACCGATTTTTCTTCTTTGATTATTTCATCTACGAGTTTACGCGAAGCAGCCATACGGGTATATGCTTCTTCCGCTATTTCCACTTTTGCACCGCAAGCGACGTCGAGTACGTCTTTTAAGCTCAAACTTAATCCGTTAATGACAACCTTTTTCACTTTTGTCTCCTTTTAAGCGTAAAAAATATCTATGATAATAGTATTAGTAAATCTTAATGTAACACACACTTAGTTTATTTCAACGTAAAGAAAACAACTTTATTTTTATAAATAGCAAAATCACGCTAAATAAATCATATTTTATCAGTAATACTATTCAATTTACTGCGCTAAACTAAAAAATTATCATTAAAGGTATTAATACTATGCTGCAAAAACATAAAATTTTTTTACTAAATAATAAGATTAAAGGCTGCCAAAAGATTAGCAGCCTCTTTTTTGTTAAATAAAAATAGTCTTAAGTTGTTATTTCTTTGTAGAATAGGATTCCGCATCTTTAATTCTTGTAGGCGGAACTCTATGACCTGCGGGAACCTTAATTTCGCTTAAAGTGTTGCCATCAGCGTCTTTTACATAAAGCGTTACATCGTTTTCAACTTCCTCGCCCGGTTTATAAGTCTTGTTAGACATTTGGTTACCTCCTTTTTTATAGTGTAATTATAGTATCAGCATGTAGCGTAAAATTATTCATAGCAAATTTAATAAAAAACCTTTAGGTTAAATAAATTATTCGCCGTCGGCGTATTCAAAGCTGGCTCTGTTACAAATCAAGCTGAAAACTTCTTTGTTTTTGTCAAATAAACTATATTCTACAATACAGGAGGGACTTTCGACAACAATCCTTTTCATTACGCCATTAATAGGCGCATTTAAATTATGCCCTTGAGTTTGCTTTACGCTTACCGTTAACATTAGTTTTCCTTGTTTTATCTTTGCTCCTTTTTCATTAAACTCCAATATCTTAGCGCCCTTATAAGTAGCTATCCGTATTTCTTTATTCAGGTAATAAACAGAGCAAATAACGCCATTAAAACTGCCTAAAAAGGTTTTTACGGTAGCAACCGACAGCATTATGTCTATATTTTTTCCGTCAAGACTGTTACATTGCGTCCAGAGATATTTTTTGGGGAAAGACTTTCCTCTGTCAGTTTCTATATATCCGATGCCGTCATTAAAAAGATATTTTTTGCCGTTGATAAATAGTTCACCTTCTACTCTGTGTCTGATACTGATTACGCCGTGTTTGCATTGCAGCGGAAAATATAAAAATGGTCCCATAATATCGTAAATTGGCGGCGTTAAATCATAAAAATGCAGTTTTCCTTCAATTTTTAAATCGTTTTGGTTGATATTAACAAATAATCCTTTTTTAGAAAATTCGTTATTGCCTATTTTTATTTTAAGGTTTTTTTTGTCCAAACAAAATTCTTTAGCTAAATAAATAAAGCTATATGACTTCTCGTCCGTTATGATTTGTAACGATGCCAAAAGGTTGCCGGCTGAATCGATATGGTACGACGGTATAAAAGAAACTGTTATTTGACCATTTGTTTGTTTAAAGTACCAACCTTCAAAATAATCACGTTTTTTCATAAACTTATTATGACGTAAATTTGCCTCATTAAAACATAAATTCGCTATTTAGCATTTTGTTGACAAATTAGATTTACTTATTCGTCATTTTATATTATTATTTATTTATACGATTAAAAGGAAGAATGTTAAATGGTAGAATACTCAGATAAAGCAAAAGAATATTTTAAACAAGGTTATAACTGCGCTCAATCGGTTGTAGCAGCTTATAGCGATAAAATGAATATAGATTTTGAAACGGCTTTAAAGTTGTCTTCCTCTTTTGGCGGAGGTATGGGCAGGCTCAGAGAGGTATGCGGAGCAGTGTCGGGCATGTTTTTAGTGGCAGGTATGCTCTTTGGTTATGACAGTCCCCTTGACAACAGCGCAAAAATGAATCATTATGCGCTTGTTCAAAAAATGGCGGCAAAATTTAAGGAGGAAAACGGTTCGATAATATGCAGAGAGCTATTAAATAATATGGGTAAAGAATCTGACAATATCAATAATTTGCCTCATACAACGCAATTGTCTAAAAAGCGTGCTTGTGCCGAAATGGTTGCTCAGGCGGCTGAAATTCTTGAAGAAATAATTAAGAATGCAGAAACAAAACAATAAATAATTTTTTATAATCATAAATGATGTGAACCCCAAAAGTTGATACAACTAGGGGTGCATTTCAAATAAATTTTGTTTTATAATATTTTTTTATCTTATTCTTTTTGATAAATGACGATTACTCTCAAATAAACTATGCATACTAAAAAGGGAGTAAAAATGGCATACAGTTTTAAAGGAGCAATAGCGTTTGGACTTATTTATATACCTGTAACGTTGCATTTGGTTATCAAAAACAATGATATCAGCTTTAATCTTTTAGACAAAAACACAAATTCTCGAATACTTTACAAAAAAACGTGCGTCGACTGCAATGATAAAACAGTACAAAAAGAAGATATCGTAAAAGGTTACCAATATGAGGACAATAAATACGTTATTTTTACTGATGAGGATTTTGAAAAAATTAAGTCAAAAAAGGACAAAACAATATCGATAGAAAATTTTGTCGACATAAACGAAATCGATCCTATTTATTTTGATAAAGCATATTACGTTGCGCCCACAGGCGCCGAAAAAGCCTATAATCTTTTACTTAAAGCTATGGAAGACGAAGGCAAGGTAGGCATTGCAAGGACAGTTATAGGCAGCAAAGAAACATTAATTGCAATTAGGGTGCGCAAAGGAGAAATGCTTTTAAACACGCTGTTTTTTAATGAAGAAGTGCAAAAAAATCCTGTTAAAGAAATATCAAGTGAAATTAACGAAAAAGAGTTTTATATGGCAAAAATGCTTATTCAAAATATGAGTGAGCCATTTGATATAAAAAATTATAAGGATAATTACAGGCAAAAGGTGATGGACGCCATTGAGCAGAAAATAGCGGGAAAGGAAATTGTCGCGATAAAGGAAACGGAAATAAATACCAATGTGCTTAATCTTATGGAAGCTCTTGAAATGAGTTTAAAACAGAATAAATCGGCCCCCGTTATCGTAAAAAAGACAAAAAAATCCGCAAAAAAAGCATAAATCTAATTTATAGAAACAGCATATAAAATAATTCTTTTTAATAATTAGTCTTTACGATTTTATGTATCTTCGTTAAATGCCGATTCAATCGGAGTTGTTTATTTGTTATAATATTATTATTAACCTTCAATTTACAATTACCCTTAATCAAAATCTTTTTTAATTATTCTTTTAAATGCTTGACATTGTTTTTTTAATAAGGTATTATGCCGTCATATACTTTAGCGCGCTAAACAAATAAAGTAATTTAATAAGGAGAAAATTAATGAAACAAAAAATTAAAACCATCTTATATGCCCTTTTGGTAGCGGCGGTTATGGCAAACAGCGGTTTATTCTTAACGGCGTGTTCGTCAAGCGATTATGCTTATTTAACAAAAAAAGGCACGCTTGTATGCGGCATAACACTATACGAGCCGATGAACTATTTAGACGATGAGGGAAACCTCATAGGCTTCGAAACGGAATTTGCTTTAAAGGTGGCTGATAAATTAGGATTAGAGGCGAAGTTTCAATTAATAGTATGGGAAAGCAAAATATTGGAGTTAAACAGCAAATCCATTGATTGCATATGGAACGGATTTACCGTAAATGAGGAAAGGCGTCAACAGGTAGATTTTAGCAAAAGCTATTTAAACAATAGCCAATGCGTTGTCGTTAAATCGGCAAATCTAAACGAATATACTTCAGTTGACTCCTGCGCCGAGAAAAACGGCGTTGCGGAAGCCGGCAGTGCGGGAGAAAATGCGTTGCTTACTTTATCTCAAAATTATATTGCTCAAAATTCTCAAACTTCCGCTCTTACTGAAGTATTAAGCGGTACTGCGGACTTTGCCGTTGTTGATGTAATTTTAGCAAATAGCGTTGTGGGCAAGGGTGATTATAGCAGTTTAAGAATAGTTGACGCTATCAATTTAGGGAGCGAAGAATACGCCGTAGGATTTAGAAAGGGAAGCGATGTCACGCAGTTAGTCAATAAGGCAATAAATGAATTGATAGAAGAAGGTACTCTTATTACTTTAGCCGAAAAATACGGTGTAGAAAATGCCTTGATAAGAGATTAGGGGGTTTTCAATAATTAAAAGTAAAGGTGTAACGATGAGTTTTAATACGGTAACTTTAATTTTATTAATAGGATTCGGAAATACATGCTTGATTTTTTTGCTTACTCTTTTGTTGGCTTTGCCCTTGGGATTATTGATATCATTAGGTTGTATGTCAAAAAATAAGACTATCAAACACATAACAAATTCCTTTGTGTGGATAATTCGAGGTACGCCGTTGATGCTGCAGTTGTTTGTTGTTTTTTATCTGCCCGGCATAGTTTTGGGGATACCCTTTAAAAGCCGCATTACGGCTGCTTTGATTGCATTTGTAATAAATTACGCATGCTATTTCGGCGAAATTTACAGAGGCGGAATTTTAAGCGTGGAAACGGGACAAACAGAAGCCGGCAGGGTTTTAGGGCTTAATAAGCGTTGTATTTTTTGGTACATTGTTTTGCCGCAGGTGATAAAAAGGATAATGTCGCCTATGGCAAACGAAATCATTACCTTAGTAAAAGATACTGCACTTGTGCGGGTTATTGCCGTTGAGGAAATTATTATGGCTGCCGGCAATATTTTATCTCAACACGCCCTGCTTTGGCCGTTTTTTTACACGGGCGCATTTTATCTTATTTTTGTTGGTGCATTAACGCTCTGCTTTAATGCGCTGGAAAAAAAGCTTAACTATTATTGGGTATAATTTATGTCATATTTGATTGTTGAAAATTTAACAAAAACCTTTATGTCTTTTGACGCATTACATAATGTTAGTTTTTCGGCTGAAAAAGGCGAGATTGTAGTATTTATCGGAAACAGCGGCAGCGGTAAAACTACACTGCTGCGTTGTTTAAACGGACTGACGATTGCCGAGGAAGGCACAATTAAGCTGAACGGACAAAGGGTATTTGCGGCGGATAAAGAGTCAAGCGCAAAAAGAGATAACGAAAGCAATAATATGCTTATGCAAAAAACAGCGTTTAATCAGTCTTTCGGTCTGGTTTTTCAATCGTTCAACTTATTTCCGCATTTATCGGTATTGTCTAATGTTACCCTTGCGGCAAAAATAAGAGCAAAAAATGATATTTTATCGGCTAGACAGTTGACTAAAAGAGAAAAACGCTTAAAATACGAAACTTGTAAAAAAGAGATAATTAGTAATGCATTACTGTTGTTAGAGCGCATAGGAATTAAACAAAAAGCTTTAGAATATCCGTGCCAATTAAGCGGCGGACAATCGCAGAGAGCGGCGATTGTGAGGGCGTTGATGCTTGACCCCGATGTCATTTGCTTTGACGAGCCGACAAGCGCGCTTGATCCGGTGTCCGCCGGCGAAGTGGCAAACTTAATTTTAAGCATCAAAAGTAATGAAAAAATAATACTTGTAGTGACTCATGATATGAATTTGGCAAAAACGGTTGCTGATAAAGTTATTTTTATTGATGAAGGCGAAATAAAAGAGCAGGGAACTCCAAATCAGCTTTTTGATTTTGCGCAATCCCGTAAATTAAAAGAATTTTTAACAGTAAAAGAATGACAGAATACAACATCAGGCAAAAAATAAAACACTTATCCAGTATAATAAGAAAATTATTAGTCTAAACAAATTATATAAAAAAAAGTAAAACTTTAAAACTGTTTACAACAAAAATATTTTGTTATATAATCTTACAAAAGGGAGGACTGAGGATGTTTTTTAAATTGCTTTTTGCTGCTTGGGGTGCGGGCGAATATTTGTTATTGGCAGCTGCGGCGCTGGTGGTTATTGTAGTTATTTTTTATTTTTTTGCAGAGCGCAAACGCATAAAGGTAAAAAAGTTTGAGGATAAAACAGGTGTAGAATACGGCACGAAGGAACGTTATTCCACAACGGACGAAGTCACGAACAAGTTTGACGATACGCCTAACGCTACATATACAAAAGGCGATATCATTGTCGCTGTCGACGAAACTTTGACGGCGGGCAAAAAACAAAATTTAGTGCCCGGCAAGTACACGGTTTTGACCTCTATCGAAGGAGTCGAAAGTTTTAATGTGCGTATAAACGGTCTTGTCCGTGAAGTAAAACACAACAGCGTTGTCATTTTGGGCGAAGGCGATACAATTTGTCCTGTCAGCCACGCAATTATTTTAAGATAATTCTTATAAAAAACCGAAGGGCAAACCTTCGTTTTTTATAATAAACTCAGCGTTATTGGCTGAGTTTTTTCATATTGATTTTCTTAAATTTCAAAATGATAGCTTATTAATAAAAATTAATCAAACTGCGATAAGCTTCTTTTGTATCAGCTGCTAAATTGGTTTTAAACACATTTGTTGTTAGCTTGCGACTGTCGATAGCCTCAATGATTTCGATTTCAATCATTAAATTTAATTAACACATTTATTATTAGCTTGCGACGGGCAAATCGACATCGGGCAAATTTTGAATGGCTTTAAAATACTTGCCTCTGTTGCATATTATCCTGTCGTCTAAAATGAGCCAGTCGCCCTTTACGCCGTTTATGCTCGGTTGAGAAAGCAAAAGGGCGGTATAAAGGATAAGTCGGTCGGTATTGTCCAGTTGCGCAAACTCCAGCAGGTTGTTTTGGTCGTCGCCTATCACAAGGTCGCTGTTTAAATATGTAATCAGCAATTTGCCTTTAGTCATATTTTGCAGGTAAACATTTGCCTGTTTTACTATGTTTGCTATCTTGTCTTGCAGTACCAGCTGAGAAATCTGCGTTTGATTTATTACAGATTTTATACTATTTAAGGTTTCCAGCTCGTTGGTGGCATGGGCAAGCTTAATTTTAGCATTGCTGCTGTTTAGGTAAACGGCTAACAGATAATCGAATTTTTCCTCCATTTGCTTAATTTCGAGATTTAACTCATCAAGTCTTTTTTGCTGTTTTGCTTTTAGAGAAGGGTCGATAGTTTTAAGTTTGGGCAGTAAAGACAATACGTTGTCGGCTACGGCAAGTTTTAAGGTGAGAGCATTTTTCTCTTGTTCGAATTGCTCTATTTCTTTTTTTAAAAGGAAAAATTCCTCCTCTGTCATACTCTTTGCTGTCTCTAAGGAATTTTCGTCGGCATTGTTGATTAAAAGAGTCTGATTTACCGCCGCCAATTGACTGTTAAGGTAACTTGATTTTTCCTCAATAATGCGGCTTAACTGAATTAATTCGACTTTGCTGTTAAAAACCTTTTCCTCAAGCTCCTTTTTGTTTTCGGCAAGCATATTGCGTTCGCCTTCAATATCTTCCAGCTCACTCTCCGCTTCCGCAATTTTTTCCGTCAGTTCGCCGCCGGCTATTATGCGTATTTTTTCTTTCGAATCTACGATTTCACGTTCGTTTGTTTTGATTTTTTGCATGGTTTCCATTATCAGTTCCTGAACGCGGAATTCCGTATAACTAAGTTCGTCTAATTCGTCCGAGTATTTTTTATGTTCGGTATAACAGATATTAAGCCTGTCGGATATATCGCTCAATTCACGTTTTAATTGGTCGTTTGTCTGAGTAAGATACTCTAAGTTTTCGCTTGTGTTTTTGTCGGTCGCGGCATCGCTTAGATATTTTAATCGGCTTAACAGTTCCGTAAGCCTTCCCTGCAATTTTTCCGCATCTTTTTTGAACATACGCAGTTCGGTATCGCTGCGCACTACTTCTTCCTGAATATCCATTAAGTATTTAGTGCTGTTGTTTGATTCCAGCGATTTTAGATATTGCTGAGTGGCTTCATTTTTGTTTTGAGCGACAAGCTCCATATATTTGCGATTGATATTTGCTTTTTCAAAACGCATTGATTCGATTTCGGCATTGTTTATGGCAATTTGACGTTCAATTTCGCCCAGTGCGCCCTTGATAGTGCTTACTCTTTCGATAATTTCACTTTTAGAATAAATCCTGTTGGCAATATCATTTTTTAACTGTTCTATTTCGGAATCGGTTAATTGAGCGGGCAAAGCTTCAGTCACGCTGTCGTTTCGCTGGCCGGCTAAAATAACTTGACGCTTAAACTCCTCCTCTTTTTCAAACTGTTTACGAGTCAAAAGAGTATTTAGCGTTTGGGAGCTTTGTTCTATTTTTAGCTGTTTAAAAGATAAATCCTCCAATGTCCTAAAATAATTTGTTTGTTTAATCTTTAAGCTGTCATTTATTAACGTCAGCTTGTTTATCTTGCTGTCGATAACTTTAATAATGCTGTCCTTTGTTTTAAGCGGATTTATGACGTTGTCAAGACTAAGAAGGCTGTTAAGACGGCGTGTCTGTCCGCTTATTGTCATCTCTTTATCGCTGATGTCACTTTCCTTTGCGGCAATTTCCGTTTGCAGCCGATCAATTTGAGCTGATAGTTCGGCAATCTTAGTTTCTGCCCTGACGTTTTCGACAATAGAACCTATTGATTGATCGGGCACGCTGAAATCTTTAATATTGCCGCGTATATCATTGATTGATTGCTCTATGTTTTCGAGTTTGTTTTTAAGATTGACTTTTTTGGTCGTCAATTTATCAACTTGTACGCTCAGCTTATTTAAACTGTCGTTTAATTCTGCATTTATTGCTTCTAAATGTTTAATGCGCTTTTCTTCCTCTATAGCTATTTGCAAGCGGCTTTTTAAAGCGATAAGTTTGTCGCTTTGAGATTGCTTTTGTTCCGATTGTTTTGCTATGCTGTCAAATTCCTGATTAAGCCATTCATATTCTTCCTTAACGTCATTTAATTTTTTGTTGGCTTCCTCTATCTCTGTTTTTAAATTAGCAATAAGTTTTGCCTGCGGTAAAACATCACGTGTGTCTAAATATGCTTCCACACGTTTTTTGCATTGGTCTATTTTAAATTCATAATTTTTTAACTCGTCAAGTTCCTTCCTTGTTTTTTCCCTATCATTAGTTAAATCGGCGCTTAATGTATCGGAGATATCTTGTTGCTTTATGCTGCTGAGCTGAGCAGACAAAATTGCTGCATCTTTGCGTTTTTCCTTAATAAGACTGTTTAGTTTATCGAGGTCCTCTTTGGTAACGTTAGGTAAATCAGCCTCAGCTAACTTAAATACCTTTTTTATCGCATCTTCAGTCATTTGTTGTGTTTTGATAAAAGATTTGTCAGCTTCGTCAATGACGTCCATTAGCCCTTTGATATCGTCAAAAATACGCAGGTTGCCGTTTTTAACAAATTCCTTAAAAGCGGATACTTCGACAAAACAATTTTTTATTACTTTTAACAAATCGCAATTAGCTTCATTATTTAAATATTCTGCAACGGATTTTTCCCTTGCTACAGTAATCATTCCTTCCGCTGTTTTTTGCTTTAAGCTTTTTCGGATTAAGCCTTTTTCGTTAACGGTCAAAGTTATCTTGTAGTCGTTGGCATTAAGACAAAAATCAATAACGGCATTGTCGATGCACTCGCCTTCGCCGCCAAAAGCATATAAAAGGACATTATGAAAACGCAAGGTAGAAGACGAAGCAATATCGTTAAGTTTGACTGAATTGCCTTGTTTAAAATCTAATATGCTCTTTATCTTTGTGTCCGGTGCCGTAATCGCAACAGAATAAAGTTTCATATATCCTCCAAGTAGTAAGTTTTTTTGTCCCAAAAAGTTGATAACGCCTTCAATATGTGCTAAACTAATTGATACGGAAATTGACTGATTAGTAATCCTAACAGTATTACTAAATTATATTATATCAATATTCTCTTATAAAATCAACAAAAACAAGGTTTTTTATCTATTAAGGCGGAGGAAGCGATTATGGCATTTTGCGTTATGAATACCGACAACGGCGGCAGCTATACTCTAATAGATAATGTCTTTTTGCGAGATTTTATGCCTTTTGCGCCTCCTGTCGCTCTTAAAATATATTTGATGGGACTTTGTTTAGCGGGACGAGACGATGACGTAAACAATATCGAATACTTAAAGCGCACTTTAAACGTAACAGAAGACGATATTTTGGATGCTTTTACATATTGGGAGGAATGCGGCTTAGTAAACATCGCTTCAAAGGAACAAATAAAGATAGAATATGTCGGTTCTTCCTCAAGAAATTTACTTAAAAAAGTATCAGCCGCTAAATACAAAAACTTCAACAAGCAAATGCAGCAAGTTTTGTACGGCAGAATGATAAGCGTCAATGAATATAGCGAATACTACACATTTTTAGAAAATTCATTTTTTGAGCCTGATGCCTTGGTGCAAATAGCAAAATACTGCGCCGAAATTAAAGGCAATGATATAGGTTACGCTTATATATTAAAAATTGCACGCGATTATGATAAGGCGGGCATAAAAACGGTGGAGAAAATCCGCGAAAAGCTGGAAACACAAAATTTTTATAATGAGGAACTAAAAGAGGTATTACTGGCTTTAAATATTAAACGCAAAATCGACATTGACGACAGGCAGCTTTATACAAAATGGACGCAGGAAATGGGGTTTAGTCAGGAAGTCATATTGTTTGCGGCTAAAAACGCAAAAAAACAGGGTATAAATAAGCTTGATTCCCTCTTAAAAGATTATTATAAACTTAATCTGTTTTCGATAAAAGAAATAGAAGACTTTAAATCGGCTAAAGAGCAGCACTTAAATTTAGCTAAAACCGTCAACCGTAATTTAGGTCTGTATTATTCAGACATGACGGCGGAAATTGAGGAATATATAATGCCCTGGCTTGCTTTAGGATTTAGTCCTTTGACAATCGAGATGATTGCCCGTTTTTGTTTTAAATGCAGGATACAAACTTTATCAGGGATGGATATGCGCATAAAATCACTTTTCGAAAAAGGGCTTGTAAGTGAAGAAGCAATTTTAGCTTATACAGAAGACGTTTTAGCGTCGGATAAGCAGATTGCTAAGATAATCGATGCGTTGGGTATGGTGCGAAACGTATGCGCTTCGGACAGAAAAAACTTTAAAATGTGGATAAGCTGGGGTTTGCCCGTTGACGTAATTATGTTTGCCGCCGATAAATGTAATGCATCCTTTAATCCTATGGCAAGTTTAAACAAGCTGTTGGCGGATTTTAAAAGGGCAAATGTACTGGATTTACTTAGCGCTAAGGAATACGCTCAAAAGAATGTCAATAATATTAGCGATACACAAAAAGAAAAAAGCAACGACTTTTTGCTTGCAACAGACAGATCATATACTGCCGAACAGCTTAAAGCTATGTTTGACGGATTAGAGGATAATTAAATGGAATTTTCTGATGCAATAAAAAGAGCAAAGGAAGAGCTCAAACGCCGCAGGCAAAACGCCGAATATGAGGCGTCCTTTTTGCTTGATTCTTTATTAACCTATCCTGATATAACTCAAGCTTACACAAATTTACGCCGTCAAGAAGTGGAATTTATCAAAAATAAACATAATGGGCAAGTTACAGCAGACGACGAAAAAAATATCAAAATATCGCAGGAAAAACTAGACAAATTATTAAAAAATAAAGGTTTAAATTATGATAAGTTAAATCCTCAATATAAATGCAAGAACTGTGAGGATACAGGTTACGTTTTAGGCAATCAATGTACGTGTTTAAAGGAATTGATAAAAGATATCCTTTACGGCGAATATTTAACGGTAAATAAAGGCAGATTTGAAAAAAGCAGCGAAACATTACCAAAAAACAGACAGCTTTATCAATTGGCAGAAGTCTTTTGCAAGTCTTTTCCCCATGTAGAAAAGAAAAATTTTTTAATAAGAGGACATACCGGAGTAGGCAAAACATTTTTAGCCGATTGCATTGTAAATGCATTGACAGACAAAAACGTAAATGTTATAAGTGTAACGGCTTACGAACTTAATAAAATGTTTTTTGACGATTTTTTTGCTGAGGGTCAAAAAAGTTTGATGGACGTTTTGATTAATGCCGATGTTTTGGTAATTGATGATTTGGCCAAGGAGCCTATTTATAAAAAAATAAGCTTAGAGAGTTTATATTCGCTGCTTAACGAAAGACAGCTAAAAGAAAAAAGTACGGTAATTACTACCAATTTAGAAGTAAATGAGCTGTTGAGTCGTTACGGCGAAAGCATTTTTGCACGAATAGCAAACAAAAAGACAACACACATATTGGTTTTAACGGGAGAAGACAAGCGTTTTGGTTAGGGGCAATCAGATGACACAAGTAGATTTTGCACACAAAAATATCAGAGTAAAAATGCTGGAAACAGCCGATGAGCTTTATCAGACACGCAGATTGCGTTATGAGGAGCTTATACTTTTTCATCGTGACAGGGCGGAGATAAGTTTCGAGCAATCTTATAATGACGACGATTTATATTGCGATCATCTTATAGCAATAGATACGGATACGTCAGAGGTAGTAGGAAGCTATAGATTGATTACCCGCAAGCATTTAAAAACAATTAATAAATTTGCTTGTGAAAACAATTTTAATATTGACGATATCAAAAAACAATCGTATAATGTTATGGAACTGGGACGTGCCGTTGTCAAAAACGGTTACCGTGACGGGCTGGTCATAAAAATGCTTTTAAGCGGCGTATTAAAGTATGTTACTCAAAACGATATAAGGCTTATGTTCGGGTCGATTTTTTTCCCGCCTATGGAAAAAGAAGCTTTTGATAAATTACTCAGTTACTTTAATATGTCTGTGTCAAAAGACTCCTCTTTACAGCCCTACGCTTATGAGCCTTATTTAACGCTAAACAGAACACCGATAGAAGCATTAAATTTAAATGAAGTAAAACGTACCGTCCCCCCAATATTAAAGGCGTATATCAGTATGGGCTGCGTTTTTGCCAAAAGCGCTCATTTAGAGGACAAGGTTTTTGACGCTCCCAATATTTTAATAATGTTAGATTTTACAACGATGAACAAGAAGTTTGTGGAGCTTATGACGAGGCTTTAAATGAAAAAAATATATAGTAGTTACGGAAAAGTCAATCTGCCGAGTAAAGCTTTGTTTAAAACAATCAGGTTTTTTGTTTGGGAATTGTGGCTTAAACACAAAGCTAAAATAAAAATCATTAACCAAGCCGGTCAATTGCCTAAGCAATATGTGATTGTCTGCAATCATCCTTCGGCTTTTGATATGTTTTATTGCTCTTATGCAACTTGGCCTAATACGACAAGCTTCGTCACCAATCGTTATTATATGTTTGACAGAAGAATCGGCGGTCTGATGAAAAAAGCAGGATGTATCCCCAAAAGTTTATTTACTGCCGATATAGAATCAGTAAAGAATACTATCGATATGGCAAACAAGGGGGCAATTTTAGGGTTTATGCCCGAAGTAAGACTTTCTATGTACGGCGAGCTTGAAGGCTTGCCCGAAAGTACGGGTAGATTCTTTAAAAAACTCAATCTGCCTGTTTATTTGTGCCATCTTGACGGCAGCTTTTTTATAAAACCAAAATGGGCTAAAAAAATCCGTAAAGGTCCTGTAGAAGTAACATTAAAAAAGCTGTTCAGCGTGGAAGAATTAAAAGAGGCAACTCCCGATTTAGTACAGCAAACCATGGAAGAAGCCCTTTATTACAATGACTTCGAATGGCTAAAAAATCATCCGGAGGTTCGTTACAAAAGCAAAACTATTGCGGAAAATCTTGAAAGTATATTGTACGAGTGTCCTCATTGTAACGAAAAATTTTGTTTGACTTCTAAGGGCAATACCGTAAAATGCACAAATTGCGGGTATACCGTAAAAGTGGATGACAGATATGCTTTTGTAGACTGCGGTTACCCTCATTATTTTGATAATTTTCAGCTGTGGTTTAAGGCGCAAAAACAGAAAATTGCCGACCAAGTAAATGCAAAGGACAATTTTGAGCTAAAAAGCAAAGTCAAATTGTCACTTCAAAGTAATCGTGGCAAGGGTTTTGTGAGAGAAGCCGGTGAGGGGACCGTTACTCTTAATACTAAAGGCTTAACGTATTCGGGCAGTAAAGACGGCGAACAATACGATTTGTTTATACCTATGCACGACACTTTTTATTTGTGCTATGCTAAGGACAAAGGTTTTCAAACCTTTTACGGTAAGGATTATTATATGTTTAATCCTGCTAATGCGCACGAAAGCGTCTTGTGGTATATAGCCAGCGAACAGCTTTCAAACAATTTTAAAAAGTTGTTAAAAACAGATAACAATAGGTAATTTAATAATAAATTATCGCATTTTACATAAGAAAAAAATTTAAAAGACAGCAAACATATATAAAAAGCACTTTATAATTGCTTTTATCTGCTGTTTTTTATTTTTGTAGATTATCTTAGCTGTTCAAATTTCAACTTGACAAACCTAACCAAAAAAAGTAAAATGAAATGTAGAGTATTTTACAAAAAATGATAAATTACTCACAAATCACCTATTTTAATACACGGTACAAAGGGTAAAAAAATGCAAAAGGAACTACTTTTAGGGATAAGCGCAATTGCCGTTGCTGCGGGTCTTTTCTTTTTATATAATTTCAAAACCGACGAAAAACGTTTTCGTATTGTCGGTAAAGTTTTGGGCATTATTTTTACTGCTTGTTATGCTGTAAGACTTTTCTCAAGGGATTATTTTTACGGCGTCGAAGGATTATATTCTATTTTTAATCAAGGCGCTA
>CALGIK010000035.1 GCA_937915515.1 uncultured Clostridia bacterium | reverse complement strand
CCTTCCTTTCGTCCATTTCAATTTTTTTAACCTTTTAATCTTTTGATTATATTATGATAAAATAATAATGTCAAGCTTTATTTTGTATGGTATATAAACATTTGTTTTAAAAATTTGTTAGGACGCTATCGCTGTTTTTCTGACAGTGAAAAGAGGAAAGAAAAATTAGCCTTAAAATAACTTAAGTAAAAAATTTTATGAGTAAATCAAAAGCCGCGACATTTTGCCGCGGCTTTTTAGCTACAATTGCTAATCGTTATTATCTGTATTATCTTCGGTTATCATTTTATTGGATTGTTTTTCGGCTTTTTCGCAATTGGCCTTGGAAAAACCGCCTAAAATCCAGTTAGTTACAACACCCAAAATCAGCGCGACGGCAATAGGAGTAATTTGCACTTGTCCAAAATTAAGCATCAATCCGCCAATACCCGAGACTAAAATTGCGCTTACTACAAATAGATTTCTGTTTTCGCTTAAGTCGACTTTGCGCAGCATATTTAGTCCGCTAACCGCAATAAAGCCGTATAAAGCTATACAGGCTCCGCCCATAACGCATTTAGGTATAGAATTTATTACAGTGACTAAGGGAGTAAAGAATGCAATAACAATACAGCCGATTGATGCGCCTATTATTGTCCAAGTAGAAGCATTGCCTGTAATTGCTACACAGCCTATTGATTCGCCGTATGTAGTGTTAGCGCATCCGCCAAATACTGCGCCTACAAAACTGCCTATTCCGTCGCCTAACAATGTCCTGGTCAGACCCGGGTCTGCAATTAAATCTTTTTTTATAATAGTAGAAAGGTTTTTGTGGTCGGCTATATGCTCGGCAAACACAACCAGTGCTATCGGTGCAAACATTAATGCAATACTGCCGATATCTGCTCCGTTAAGATTAAAACCGCCTTTAATGGCTTCAACAATGGTGAATTGAGGCAAATCGATAAACCATTTATAACTCATTGCAGCACCATAAACATTTGTGAATATGCTTATGTCGAGTACTTTGAAATAATTGATGTCAAAAATATATCCGAAAGCCGTAAAGATACCCGCAAGCAGATAACCTGCGGCAATACCTATAATAAAAGGTATCAATTTCATGGTTTTGCTTCCCTTATTTGCGCAAATTACAATTACAAGAAAGGTAACAACAGCGCAAAGAATGGAAATTAAGTTGTAATCTGTTTTTATATTGTCACCGCCGTTGGTCATAGCCCAACCTGTGGCAATACTGCTTAAAGATAAACCGATTAGAGCGACAGTCGCGCCTATTATTGCAGGCTGCATTAATCTGTTTACCCATCTGCTGCCAATAATATAGATTAAGAGAGCAATCAACACATAAACCAAAGCTGCTAAAGCAACGCCGATAATAAGTCCCCAAAAACCGTAACCTGCTGCTACTGCCGCTGTCATTGCACCGATAAATGCGAAGGAACTGCCTAAAAATACAGGACTCTTGCGTTTTACAAACAGCTGATAAACCAAAGTACCAAAACCGGCACCGACCAAAGCGGCAGCAGGAGACATATTGATAACCGGTTCCCCTGTATCGTTTGTTACGCCCGAAACAATTATAGGCACTAAAATTGTTGCTGCAATTATCGCTAAAATCTGTTGAAAACTTGTAGCGATAAATTTGCCCCATCCCATTTGTTTGGGGGTTGCGTTGATTCCATAACGAATTTCCATAATTTCCTCCTAAAATCCGGTATTTTATTTATTTTTTCCTTAAGTAATTAACCTAAGTTAAGTTAAAAGTGATACGCACTCGTTACCGTCGGTTTCTTTAAGTTTGACTCTTTTTATTTATTTGCCGATGCAAAACGTTTTTTTGAAAAATTAGCCTTATAGGAGATTTCCATCAGAATCTCTCCCAAAAATATTGACAGCATCTTTAACCTAAAGAATTCTTTTTATATATTAACACAATCATATATTAACGGCAACCGATTTTTAAAATATAAATTTTTAAAAATATGTTTTATTTTTAAGCATACGTTTACAAAAACATAATCGAAAAATGTATTATCTAAAAGTAATATGGTGTATTTTGTCGCATATAAAAAGCTGTAAAAATTTTTATTTGCTTAAAGTATTTTGGTATGATATAATAAAAAAATGAAAATTATACATTGCGCCGATATTCATCTTGACAGTAAATTAGCCGCATTATCCCACAATAAAGCTATCTTACGCAGGCAAGAAATACTAAATACTTTTTGCAATTTAATATTCGAAGCCGACAAAAACGGTGACGGCGCCGTTATTGTTGCCGGCGATCTCTTCGAAAGCAAATTTGCTTCTCCCTCAACTAAATCAGCGTTGATAAACACTTTTACGGCGCATCAAAACGTAAAAATTTTTATTTTAACGGGCAACCATGACGAATCGGCTTTTGATGACGGTTTTATTAAAAGACTGCCGCCAAATGTAAAACTTTTTAGCGAAGGAATAAACCGCTTTGACATTGACGGCGTAAGTTTTGTGGGGGCAGATTTAACAACAGTTTCAAGAGAACAATTAAAAGATATAAAATGGACACCCGAAAATTACAACATTTTGATTTGTCACGGTGACATCGGCAAAAACAGTTTTTACGGCGCAATTGATTTGGATATGTTTTTTGACAAACCTATTGATTATTTTGCTTTGGGGCATATACACAGCTACAAAAAAGAAGGCGCGGGACGGGGATATGCTGTTTACAGCGGATGCTTAGAGCCGCGCGGCTATGACGAAACAGGTCCTAAGGGTTTTGTTTGGATAGATACAAGCATACTTGACCGCTCAAAAAGCATACGTTTTGTGCCCTATGCAACTCGGCAAGTTTATAGTATACGCTTAGATATAAGCGATTGCGCTTCTGCCGCCGATGTAATAAAAAAAGCCGCTTCCTTTATAGACGGACAAAGCGTCACTTCTCTGGATTTGGCGGAGTTTTACCTAACAGGCGAAATAAACGAAGATTGCGTGTTTACCACCGATCAGATATCACAAAGCTTAAAACCGCTGCTTTTTGACGTTAAGGTAAAGGATTTAACAAAAGTAAAAATAGATATCGAAAAAATAAAAAACGAAATATCGCTTAAATCTCAATTTGTAAAAACTGCGGAAGCAAAGATAAAAGACGCAGAACTACTCAATCGAGTATTGCGTTACGGCTTAAATGCTTTAAACGGGGAGGAAATTGATAGCTTATGATGTTTAAATTGCTCCGTGTAAATATATTTAATTTTGGAAAGCTGCATGATTTTAAAATGGATTTTGAAAAAGGGTTAAATGTTATCGCTCAAGATAACGGTTTTGGAAAAACAACTTTGGCTGCTTTTATTAAAGCCATGTTTTACGGATTAAACTACAACAAAAAACGTAAAGTATCCGAAAATGAAGTTTTAAAATACCGTCCTTTTAATTCAACCGAAAAATTCGGCGGCACGCTGAGTTTTTTCTGCAACGGAAAAAACTTGCGTATTGAAAGGTTTTTCGGCAACACCGAAAAAGAACAGGAAATACGCTTGTTTGACGAAGACACCAATAAACAGCAAAAGCTTGATTTTGAAAAAGGAGAATTAGGACTAAGAATTTTTAAGGTAGATGCCGATGCTTTTATGCGCAGCATGTATCTTCCTCAATGCAGTATAATTGTCGAAAATAATGATTCCTTTATGCAAAAACTTTCTAATCTGGCAGAAAACACCGACGAAACTAACAATTATGTAAAAGCTGACACCAGTCTACGTGAATACTGCAAAAAACTAAAACTCGAAAGGGGCAACGGGGGAAAAATTTTTGATTTAAAATGTAAAGTTGAGGAAAAGGAAAAACAACTTATCAACGCAAACAATATACAAACTAAAATTAAGGATATCAATGATGAGATTGTTTTATGCATACAAGAAATTACTAAAAGTGATAATGAAGTTCAACAATTGACGGCGCAAAAAAGTAAAGCCGAAAAAGAAGCGGCTTCTTTAAGCAAATATGAGGAAATAGCCGAAAAACAAAATCTTCTTAATTTAAAACAGACAGAGATAAAACTTAAGGAGCAACAGCTTGACAATCTTAAATACCTACGTCCTGAGCCTCCTGAAAAAATTGATAATGTTTTAAAATCAAAAACTTTAAAGCAAATTTTACTGTGCGCATTACTGATTTTATGCGGTGTCGGACTTTGTTTTTGGTTATGGTATCTTTCCCTTCCGTTTTTTGTCGGCGGCATAGCATTATCCGTAATTTTTTATATTAAATGCAAAAAAGCAGAATTTAAAATCAAAAATACCAATCAACGGCTTTTGGAGGAATATAACAATAAGTGCGCTCAAACGGAAAAAGAGTTTTCTGAACTGAAATTAGATATAACGGCTCAGTTAAAAGCCTTAAAACTTAATGCGGAAGAGTTAACTAACACTTTGCTTATTCTTGCTCCCGAGGGTGCTCAAAAATTAAAAGACCGATACATAAAAGCGCAATCAGATTTAAAAATTGCGGAACAACAGCTTATCCAAGCGAAAATAAAATACGATAACAATAGAGACAAGCTGAATATCAGTAACGGTGCTTTATTAACCCTTAACGCTGATCCGCCAAGTCCTCCGGATATCGAAAATGAGCTGTTAAACTTAAAAGAAGAAATAAATCAAACCGAGCAGAAATACAATACTGCGCAATTAGCGCGGCAGATACTATCAGAAGCAAAGGAATCTCTTACAGACAGCTATCTGCCAATGTTAAATACCAGCTTTAAAAAATATGTAGAATTATTAGCTCAAAAAAGATTAGGCGAGGCAGCTGTGGACGCTCAGTTTAACATCACAATAAACGAAGCTGGGGCGTACCGTGACAGCGATTATTTAAGCGAAGGTTTTAAGGAAATGTGCAATTTTGCGTTGAGACTGTCCTTGATGGAGTGCATATATAAAGACGATTTGCCCCTCATTATTCTTGACGACCCTTTTGTAAATTATGACGACATTAATTACTCCTCTGCAAAAAAATTATTAGAGCAAATTTCACTTACAACTCAGGTTATTTATTTAACCTGTCACAAACAACGATAAAACATTAGTCTTATGGATAATACAGCAAAAGAAAGAACAAAAAAAAGAAAATCATGGAGTTATGTCAAAGACTTTATTCCATACTATAAACCTTATAAAACATTATTGTTTTTTGATATTCTGTGCGCTGTTGTCGCAACAGGGTGCGATTTGGTTTTACCGCTTTTTGCGCAAAAA
>CALGIK010000034.1 GCA_937915515.1 uncultured Clostridia bacterium | reverse complement strand
AACCTAACGGCACGGCAGGCAAGCCCATTTTAAACGCTATTTCTTCAAAAAACCTTATCGATACCGTTATTGTCGTGACAAGGTATTTTGGCGGGATAAAATTGGGAGCGGGGGGACTATCCAGAGCATACGGCAATGCCGCTTTAAATGTAATAAATTTAATACCGTTAATAAAATTAATCGATTGTATAGATTTAGAAATTATTGCTCCTTATACCTATGCTGACATATTGATTTCGCTTTTTAAAAAATACAATTGCCGTTTTGTTAGTTTTTACGATGCCGATGTAATTTTTAAGGTAACAACGGCGATGGATGATTATCGGCAAATTAAAGCAACTGTGCTTGACGCAACCAGCGGCAAAGTGAGTGTAAAAGAAGGACAGCCTTATTTAGGCGAAATTACTTAAATGATTACCGCATTAGAAATTCAAAAAAGCAACAAAAACAAAGTTAATTTATATATTGACGGACAGTATAAGTGCGCTCTTACGACTGAAAGCGTAGTGAAAGCACGTTTAAAAGTAGGTCAAGAGTTGCCTGAAGAGCAGCTTAAAGAAATTTTAAACGGCAGCGAAAGTCAAATAGCTTTTGATAAGTCGTTAAATTACATAAGTAAGAGTATGAAAACCGTAAGTCAAGTTGCCGATTATTTAAAGAATAAAGGGTTTGAACAAAGCGTAATTAATCAAGTCCTTGACAAGCTAAAAAGCTATAAATACGTAGACGACGACATATACACGTCAATGTATATCGAAAACGCAAAGCAAAGTAAAGGAGCATTAAGGATAAAGCAGGAATTACTTTTAAAGGGAGTAGATAAACAACTGATAGAAACAAAACTGAGTTTTTTAGATCAAGAGGACAGCTTATTGTCGGCTCAAAAAGCAGCGCAAAAATTTATTAAAAATAAACAGTCGGACGAAAAATTTAAACTAAAGTTATATAGGCATTTGCTTTCCCGTGGTTTTGATTACGAAACGGTAAACAGTGTCGTTGGTTTTATTATTGAAAATAACAATAAGGAATAAAAAATAAGGGGGGTCGCAAAAGAAGCGACCC
>CALGIK010000033.1 GCA_937915515.1 uncultured Clostridia bacterium | reverse complement strand
GACCGAAAGGATGCTCCTTATCGGCAGGTTTTTCGGCTATCTTAGCGCTGATTAACGAAACGGTGTTGTTGCCGGCATCTGAAAGGTTGTTGACAGCGTCTGCCGTCAAGCTGATATTGCCAAAAATTATGCCCGTAATAAATTTAGCCGTACACAAAAAAATGTTAGCAAAAAGAGCAAAGAATAAGTCTCTTTTGTTTTTATGATTTCTTTCTTTTATGTCCAAAATATATCCTCTTTTTTTACTAATTTTAAGTTCTTTTAATATTATTGTCAAGTTAATAGGTAATACTAAAAAAAGCAAAAATAGAGCCATAGTAAAATTACTAAGGCTTATTTTTTTAAATTATCAAATTAGAAAGTGTATTTTATGGTTTTATTAATTATTTTCTAAATAAGTATTGATTTCTCCTTTTATGTATTCCATTGCTGAGTTGCATGTTTGAATACTTTTGCCTTCAACGAATATTCTTATTTTAGGTTCTGTCCCGCTAAAGCGCAAAACAAGTCTGATTGAAGGAAATTTCAGATTAAATTGATTTTGTAATTCATCAAATATTCCGCTTTGTTTTATATTCAAAATTGTTTTTTCGTTAATACTTATATTGGCTGACAAATTATTATACGATTTATATTCCTTAGTATACTCTAACAAACTGCCGTGTTTAATATATATTTGAGAAACTAACAGTGCGTTTATTATAGCGTCACTGCAAGTAGCGTAATCGCTTAAAATATAGTGACCGCTGTTTTCGCCGCCTACATTTAAACCTTTTTGAACCATTAATTCGTATATTTTACTGTCGCCTACATCGGTGCGTAAAAGCGAAATATTGAGCTTGTTAAGACACTTTTCGAGACCTGTATCCGTCAAAATTGTACCTGCAACGGTGTTGTTGTTTAAACAACCTTTTTCCTTAAAATATTTGGCAAAAGCGTAAAATACTCTGTCGGGATGCAAGAGCTCGGCTTTTTCAAAAACCGCAATTCGGTCGGCGTCTCCGTCAAAAGCAAAGCCTAACTGACAGCCGTTTGTTTGCATCAGCTTTTGTAAAAAATCTGTATTGGTTGCACCGCACCCTACGTTTATCATATCGCCGCGGTTAAAATCACAGTATACAATAAGTGTTGCGTCCAGACCGAAAAATACCTCTTTTGCTAATTTATAGGCACTGCCGTAACAACAGTCCAATGCAATTTTTATCCCTTTTAAAGAAATGGGGAAAAGTTTTTTTATGTCCTCCATATATATACCGTCTGCTCCCATAAATGTCGGAGTCTCTACGGTAAACAAAGGTAATTCCACTTTATTTTCCGTCAAAAATGCACTTATCTCCGCCTGTTTTTTAGCGCATATTTTTACTCCGTAACGGTCAAAAACCTTTAAACCGTTGTAGTTAGGCGGATTGTGGCTTGCGCTTATCATTACGCCGTAATCAGCGCCTATACGGCGCACATAATGGGCTACTGCGTTTGTTGGCACAACACCTAAATTTATCACTTGACCGCCGTTGTCGTTTATACCCCGTATCAAGCCTTCGGCTAAGGCTTCACCGCTCATACGGGTATCCCTGCCGACAATAACGATACCGCTGCTTTGATGGTTTAACAGCGCCATACCTAAACTGTAAGCTAAAGAAATCGTTAAATCTAATCCGTATATGCCTCTTATGCCGTCCGTACCGAATAAATTCATTTTATGTCCCCTTTTATCCTATATACCTATTTATATGAAGCATCTTTAGTGTAGTTGACAATTTTTATATTTAAATGCACAAAAAAACCTCTGCTTTTGGCAAAGGTTTTGAATAAATGATATATAATTATCTCTTGCTGAATTGCGGAGCTTTACGAGCTTTATGCAATCCGTACTTTTTACGTTCCTTCATGCGGGGGTCACGGGTTAAAAAGCCTGCTTTTTTTATGATGTCCTTATTTTCGCCTGCTATTACCAACGCTCTTGCTACGCCCTGTCTGATTGCACCTGCTTGACCTGTAAAGCCGCCGCCGTATACGTTAACGGCTACATCGTATTTTGTCAGTGTATCGGTTGCTGTCAAAGGTTGTTTTACGATATACTTTAAGGTGTCAAGATTGAAATAGGTGTCTAAATCCCTGTCGTTAACGGTGATTGTACCGTTTCCGCCGGGTAAAAGTCTTACACGGGCAATAGATTTTTTACGTCTGCCTGTGCCCCAAAATTGTATTTTTTTACTTTTTGCTAACTTTACCATATTTCACCTCTATTCTCCCAAAACTATGCTTACGGGCTGTTGTGCTTTTTGTTCGTGTTCGCTGCCCTTATATACACGCAATTTTTTAAGCATAGCCGCACCTAAACTGTTTTTGGGAAGCATACCCTTAATTGCCGTATATACTACAAAATCACTGCGGGTTGCCATTAATTTTTCGTAACTGATTTCTTTAAGGTTGCCGGGTTTGCCGCTGTGACGTCTGAACAATTTTTGGTGTAATTTGTCTCCCGTCAAAACAACTTTATCGGTATTGATGATGACTACATAGTCCCCTGTATCAACGTTGGGTGTAAACTCAGGTTTGTTTTTGCCTCTGAGTATAGAAGCGACTTGGCTGGCAAGTCTGCCCAAAACCATTCCGTCGGCGTCAACCAAAAACCAGTTGCGCTTTAACTCTTGGGGTTTAGCCATAAAACTTTTCATATGATTTCTCCTGTTTTTTAAGATTTGCATGGATATGCAATTAGTGCTGTTCACGCTGAATAACTGCCGAAAGTGGAAAACGGCTTAGTAACGTGCAGAGCTTAAATACACGCAAATTATTCACAGCTGAAGTATTATACAATAGCTTAGTTAATTTAGTCAAACAATTTTGACTAAATTAATGTCTGTTTTGTATCAGAAGGCATTAATTGTTTATTAATTTTTATAAACAAGCATCCCGTTTTGTGCGGGATGCTTGTTTTGGAGTAGAAAAACGAAAAAACATACTCTTATCTAATTGATAAGAAACACCAAGAATGTCAGTTCATTTCAATCGTATTAGGTGACGCTTTGCAACTGTCTACATCGTCGTAATATACTAACTTTATCTTCAGGTTGTCAAAATCTGCGTTGCTATCTGCAAGCGTATTATAAATATAGTCAGTGATGAAGATAGTTTCAACGCATTCGAATTGCTGTCCGTAGGGCAAATCCCATAACTCTTCAATTTTTATTCCGTTTACGTAAACGGCGGCAAACCTTTTTAATGCCGGTAATTTTAGGAATATCGTTTCGCCTGCGGCTTTTATTTTGAAATTTTTCCATTGGATATTATTTACTTCCCAAGGAAACAATTCGGTGCCGTCCATACGCCTCTGTGTATCATAATGAGCGTATAAAATTACTTCGGTACCGCTCTCATTAATATAAGGCGAAGAGGATATTTCGGTGCCGTCCTCTAAAAACCAAC